>CAMDVY010000210.1 GCA_945878745.1 Klebsiella pneumoniae
CTGGATCAACGACACCACCGGCAGTCAGATCTGCATCGGCTCGCTCGATGAACTCGAGTCGCTCTCCGGTGTGCGCATCACCGACCTGCATCGAGAACATGTTGATCCCATCACCTTTACGAAACCGGGTGAAGACGGCGTCTATCGACGGGTGCCGGAAGTGCTGGATTGCTGGTTTGAGTCCGGTTCAATGCCGTATGCACAGCTGCATTTTCCATTCGAGAACCGCGAGCTGTTCGAAGCTGGATTTCCGGCCGAATTCATTGCCGAGGGGCTGGATCAGACCCGCGGCTGGTTTTACACGCTGACCGTGCTGGCCGCAGCCCTCTACGACAAACCGGCGTTTCGCAACGTCATCGTCAACGGCATGGTGCTGGCTGCAGATGGCAAGAAGATGTCGAAGCGGTTGCGCAACTACACCCCGCCCGACGAGCTGATGGAAGAGTATGGCGCCGATGCACTGCGCCTGTATCTGATCACTTCAGGCCTCGTGCGTGCGGAAGAGCAGCGTTTTGTTGATGGTGGCGTGCGCGATATGGTGCGGCGAGTGCTGTTGCCCTGGTACAACGCCTATTCGTTCCTGCGAACCTACGCGCAGATCGATCACTGGTCGCCCTCACAAGACAGTGCACGCAGTACAAATATCCTCGATCAATGGGTGTTGTCCCGCTTGCAGACGCTCAAGGCATCTGTTGCCCAGGAGATGGAAGCGTATCGTCTCTACGCGGTTGTGCCACAGCTGCTGGATTTCATTGAAGATCTGACCAACTGGTACATCCGGCTCAATCGACCCAGATTCTGGGAGGAAGGTATCTCTGCTGACAAGAGTGCGGCCTACGCCACCTTGTATTCGGTGTTGGGAGAGCTCTCGCGGATCATGGCGCCGTTTGTTCCGTTTCTCTCGGAACACCTGTATCTCGAGCTGAGGAAGTTGGCAGTGGGTGGATCTGAGCCTGCGTCCGTTCATTTGTGCGCGTTTCCAGATGCGAATCCGGAATTGCGCAAGCCGGAGCTCGAACATGCGGTTGGCTTGATGCAGCGAGTCATCCTGCTTGGTCGGCAGAAACGTGAAGCGGAGAAGATCAATCTGCGGACACCATTGTCGCGGCTGACGATCATCGGTGAATCGGGGCAAGACCTGAGTCAGATTGATGCCCTCATGGCCTACGTCCAGCGCGAGCTGAACGTGCAGCAGGTGCTGTTTGATGCCGACGAAAGCGCCTATATCGAGCTGATCGCCAAACCGAACTTCCCGTCGCTCGGCAAACGCCTGGGCAAACGCATGAAGCAGTTTCAGGTCGCGATCAATGCGTTGCCTGTGCAGGCGATTGCACAGTTGCGTCGGGATGGGAAGCTCACCGTCGAAGGCGAGGAATTCACGCTCGCAGAGATCGATGTGCAACAGAAACCGAAGCCTGGTGCGAATATCATCTCGGATGCGACGATCGCGATTGATCTGGATTGTGAACTGAACGAGTCATTGATCAGAGGTGGTCAGGCACGAGAGATCGTGCGCAGTATTCAGCGTGCGCGGAAGGAAAGCGGATTACGCGTCTCGGATCGAATTCGTCTGCGCTATCGTGGTGACGCATCGTTGTTGCAGGCGTTCACTGAACATCAGGCGTATGTCTGTGGCGAAACGTTGACCCTGGAAGCGATGCTGGACACGTCCGCCTCGGCCTTTGAGGAAGACTTTGATGGCCATAAATTTGCCTTCTCGATTGAACGCATGAGTGCCTGACAACGAGGCGAAGGCGCGTGCGCGGGTGGGCTTGCGTGATCCGGCGATAGGGAGATGAGATGCCCGAACAAAAATTTCTGTCCGCTCAACCCGGATCACGGGTCGACCACGTGGGTACCTATCAGCGGGTGTTGCCGGTGAGCCTGGCCCGGATGTTCGAAAATGCGCTCGACTGGGAGCATCTGCCATTCCTGCACTCGTCTTCGTTCAGTGCAATCGACTGCGTAGCGGCTGGACCCTGGGGGTGGCGAGCGAAGGTGCTTGATGCGAGGGGCAGGGAATCCTTGCTCGAATTGCGTTTGGATACGACACAGCGTCGCTGGATTACGAGAACACTCACGGGTGAGTTCGCAGGCGCCGAGATCTGGACGTATGTCCTGGAACGTGGTCCCCGCGAGATCGAAATCGTGGTTGATTTTCACGTTCCCGGGGTGACCCCTGAAGCCCGTGAGCGAGTCGGTCGGGCTTACGCGCGAACATACGAAGCACTGTATGACGAAGACTCCGCCATGATGAGTTCACGGCAGGAAATGCTCGATTCTCGAATCGTTCCTCTGCAGCAAGACGCGCCACCGATTTGTCTTGGTCGCGTGGACGCTTTGGATTTCCCGCTCGCTGCGCGATTTTCCGGTCGAGATGTGGTGATCCATGTGATCGCGGGCTCGTCGGTAGTCCATGTTGCGCGCTGCCCACACTTGGGAGCACCGCTGATCACCGGCAAGGTGACGGACAACATCCTGGAATGTTCCTGGCACGGCTATCGGTTTGATCTGAATTCGGGACAGTGTTTGAGCGGGGCTGTATGCACGATCACGGCGCCATTTGGAGCCTGGATCGCAGATGATTCGCTGTGGATCGGTTTGGAGAAAAAAGGTTGAGGCGATGTACTCGCCTCGAACCGTTTTGAATGAGAGGGATACCCGCAGGGGAGGAGGGGAGGGGAAGCCGGGTATCCCTCTAAACTATCGCAACCACTTACTTCTTCATCTGCCTGCACGGACCGCTGTCTGAGCTGGCTGGTTGCTGGATCCTGTTTCGGTAACTGTGTCTCTTACTACTCTTCTCGCCGCTTCGCGTACTACTTCTCTTTTTACTGCTGCCGCTTCTTTTACTGCTGCCGCTTCGCGTTCTGGTGTTACCGTTTCAGACCTCTTCGATGTCACGCATGTTACCTTGGGTAACACTCAATGCAACCCTTAGTAACGCAACACCCCATTGCGAATTTGCAGCGGCATCCATGAATGGTAAGCTCCGCGGGGTTGAAGACGCTGAAACTGACAACCAAGACATGAACCCCGACTGGGATGACTACCGACATTTCGCCGCCATTGTGCATGCAGGTTCCGTACGCGCGGCAGCCCAGCAGCTTGAGGTGAATGCGTCGACCGTTACTCGACGACTCGACCACCTGGAGCGCCGACTGGGCATCGCTCTGTTTACTCGCACCCCCCAGGGGCTTGTTATCACACGCCAGGGTGAGGAACTTGCCGAGCGAATCGACCGTATCAGTCGAGAGATTGTCTCGATCGAAAGTGAATTGCAGGCTGGCGAAAGGGCGGATGCCGGACGAGTCAGCCTGTTGTTGCCAAAATCGCTGCACATCATTCTGACGCCTCGACTCGATCAGTTCAGGTTGCAGCACCCGTTAATTGATATTGAGATCATCAATCCCCTGGCACAGATCCCGATCGGCCAGATCGATATCATCATCCGCGGCACGCAGACCCCCGATGCTGACCTCATTGCCCGCTCGCTGGGGCGGCCTCAGGTGGGCGTGTTTGCGCGGCCTGATGTTGCAGAGTTCATGCTGCCAGGGCACACAAAGTCAGGGATTGGCTGGCTCAGTCTGCTCGATCAGGATCTAGGCCCACGTGTCGATGACGCACTGCGGGACGATGGGTTCGCTGGTCTTGCGGTGAAGGTGCGTACGACCTCTGTGCTCCAGCAACTGGTGGCATTGCGCGCGGGCCTTGGTGTGGGCATGCTGCCGCGCTGGATGATCGGGGATGCCTCCGGGTTGGTGGAAATCCCGTCAGCGCATTCGCATCAAGCGCAGCCGTTCTGGTTGCTGTCGCGGCCAGCGATGCGACGAGCATTGCGGGCCCAACTGCTGCTCGACTGGCTGCGCAGTGAACTCGCCGATCCCCTGTATGGCTTTGTCAGAGGTGGAGCCTCTTGATGCGGATGCATGCATGAACGAACCAAGAGCCAGTTCCCACTACTATTTTTCCCAACGGTTGCGGCTGCACTACCTTGATTGGGGTAACGGCACACGGCCGCCGATGTTGCTGGTGCATGGTGTGCAGGATCATTGCCACACCTGGGATTTTCTGGCGAATCGGTTTATTGACACCCATCATGTCGTGGTGCCGGATCTGCGTGGCCACGGCGACTCGGACTGGAATCGAGGTTCTGCCTATCGGCACTCAGACTATGTCTACGATCTGGTTCGACTGATTGAACAACGACGGCTGCATGGTTGTGTGCTCATCGCGCACTCGATGGGTGCAACCGTGGCGGCACAGCTGGCTGGTGCGTGGCCTGGTTTGGTTTCGAAACTGGTACTGCTTGAAGGCGTTGGTCTCTGGCCGGGTTGGTACGAAGGCATGTTGTCCCCCGAGAAGTTTCGTACCTGGGAACAGCAGATGCTCAAACTTGCTGATCGTGTCCCGCGTCGTTATCCCTCCCTCGAAGCGGCCTGCGAGCGCATGCGGCAGGTGAACCCGAATCTCGACGCCTCGATCGCTCGGCATCTGACCGTTCATGGCAGCCATCAGAACGAGGATGGGTCGTATAGCTGGAAGTTTGACAACTATACCCACAGCCCGTCACTGTACCCCATGCCTGAAGCAGACACGGTCGCCTTGTGGAAATCCGTTGCCAGTCCGACGCTGATCCTCAATGCAAAGCAGGGTTTTTCGCACCGAATCGGCCAGGACTCCACGATCAGACATTTTCAGGATGCACGGATGCTCGACATAGATGGCGCCGGCCATTGGCTGCACCACGATCAGCTGGATACGGTGGTTGCGCACATTGATCAGTTTTTTGGGTTGCACCGAACCGTCGCGATGACAGACCACTCGTCATGATCACCGCGCCAAACGAACTGCGCGCTGAGTATCTGACGGACCCCGTAGGATTGCCGTTGGAAATTCCTCGCCTTTCATGGTGCTCGGGCGATGCAAGACCTGCAGAAATGCAAACCGCTTGGCAGGTACAGGCGGCATCGAGCCAGGCGACACTGGTGGCACTGCCGGATCTGTGGGATAGCGGGATCGTCGAAGGCTCCGACAATCTGGCCGTCCTCTATGGTGGTCTCGGCGTGAGCGCCCAGACCTGTGTGTACTGGCGCGTGCGCACCTTTGACAGTGATGGATTGGCAAGTGAGTGGAGTGAGACCGCCCACTTCGAGTTTGCTCTGGCTGAGCACGGCTTTTGTGCCGACTGGATTGCAGCACCACTGCACGGCACGCGCACCGTGGGCACGCCGGTACCCTTGTTGCGCCGGCGTTTTCGGGTGGCTGAGACGGGCTCCAAAGCTCGGCTGTACATCGCGGTCCTGGGAGCCTGCCGAATCTGGATCAATGAAACGGAACTGGATGTCTCCGAAGTCCCTTCCGGCTACACCAATTATCGAAAGCGCATCCAGTATCGGTCACTCTGTGTGGATGGACTCGTCAAATCTGGCGCCAACTCGCTGACCGTATTGCTGGCAGATGGCTGGCATACCGGGTTTGCCGACGGCGACACGCGTGAGCACTTTGGTGCCAGACCGCAACTGCTTGCACGGCTCACTATTGATTCGAAGGATGGGCCACCTGTAGAAATCACGTCGGATTCCCATTGGGAGTGGCGAGTTTCACCGCTGATCCGCGGAGATATCAACGCAGGCGCCAGCATCGACGGGCGTGCGTTTGGTAATCACCCGGACTATCTGCGCCAGAAACGCCAGTGGCTGCCCATTGAGATCCTCTCGCCAACCGAGGCCAGCCTCGTTGCGTGGGCGCACGATGGGGTCCGGCCGTTGACACAGCGAATCGTCGGCTCGATACAGCGAAAAAGCCCGCTGCGCCCGGGTGAACGGCGATGGTGGATCACTTTTCCAGAAGCAGTACTCGGTCGCGTGCACGTGTCATTGCAGGGTCAGTCAGGCACGCACATTCGATTGCGATATGCGGCTT
>CAMDVY010000211.1 GCA_945878745.1 Klebsiella pneumoniae
GGAGGTCTACGCGGTAGCAAGGATCTAGGCGCATACTGCATCGCCAAGGCAGCCGACGTTCAGCTGGTTCGTAATCTGGCCGTTGAACTGGGGCCGGATAACATCCGCGTCAATGCCATTTCTCCGGGGCTCATCCGCACTGATTTTGCACGAGCACTCTGGGAGAATCCGGAAATCCTGGCGAAGCGCACCGAAGGTGATCCGCTGCGCAGGATCGGCGAGCCACACGAAGTGGCTGGCGCTGCAGTATTCCTTGCATCACCGGCAGGTGCATTCACTACCGGGCAGAACTTTGTCATTGATGGCGGATCCACCATCACCTGACAATCAGCTACACACCAGGATCTCAACAGGGGGAAAAATGAGCGAACAAAAGTGGTGGGCGAAAGCCATTCTGGTTGGCGCAGTGATCGGTCTCGTTTGTCTGGCGGTAGGCGCACTGGGCACCAAGCTCGGTATCTGGAGCTTCACTGCGGGCCTCGGTCTGTTCGCGCTTGGCGGTGCACTCGGCGCACTGGCGTTGGTCCTTGGACTGATCGCGTTGATCGTCTCCATCGTCAAGAGTTTGAGTGCAGAGCGCTCGACGACTGCGGTGGGCGTTGTCATAGCCGCAGTTATCGTCGGCGTGTTTGGCTCACAGTTCCTTGCCGCACAGGGCGTACCGCCGATTCATAACATTTCCACAGACACGATTGACCCGCCAGTGTTTAACAAGGTCGTCGCTCTGCGCGGAGAAGGCAGCAATCCTCTCGAGTACGACGCCGCCAAGCTCGCCGACGTACAGAAAAAAGCCTATCCGGACGTGCAGCCACTTGTCAGCGACGTTGCGCCGGGAGAAATGTTCAACCGAGCCAAAGCGGTGCTTGAAAAGATGGAGCTGGAGATCGTCAACGCAGACAGCGACAACGGCATTCTGGAAGGCACCGCCACGACATTCTGGTTCGGCTTCAAGGACGACGTCGTCGTGCGTGTGAAGCCGCAAGACAGTGGTTCCATCGTCGACATTCGCAGCGTTTCGCGCGTGGGTCAGAAGGATGTTGGACTGAATGCAAAGCGGATTCGGGCAATCCTCGCGGGATTGCGCGAGTAACGCCACGACAACGGTTTGTGGAAGAGATTTGTAGGAGCGGTCTCTGACCGCGATAAGGATCGCGATCAGGAGATCGCTCCTACAGTAGAGGTGGTGGGTCGTCTGGGACTCGAACCCAGGACCTACAGGTTAAAAGCCCGGTGCTCTACCAGCTGAGCTAACGACCCCGAAAAAGAGCGGCGATTGTAGACGTCGGGTGCAGGGCAAACAACCCTGATCTTCCTTTGATTAGCGGAAAGAGCCGGTTATTACTGATTCGTGTAGCGAGTTGGATCAAGTATTCCAGCCTGATGGAAACCTTCTGCTCGCAAACGACAACTGTCGCAGCGTCCGCAGGCAGCCCCTTCGTCAGTCGCTTGATAACACGAGACAGTCAGCCCGTAGTCAACGCCGAGTGTTGTCCCAGTGCGAATGATCTCGCCTTTGGTCATGCGCAGCAGTGGTGCCCGAATGTTCATCCTTCCGCCTTCGACGCCAACTTTGGTTGCAACGTTGGCGAGACTTTCGAATGCAGCAATAAACTCCGGGCGGCAATCAGGGTAACCGGAATAGTCCACCGCGTTGACGCCAATGAAGATGTCCTCGGCGTTCAGAACTTCAGCGAATGCCAGCCCAAGCGAAAGAAACACCGTGTTTCGCGCGGGCACGTAGGTAATGGGAATGCCTGTGGTCGGCGCCTCAGGAACGGCAATTGCCGTATCGGTCAACGCTGAGCCTCCGAACACACCGAGATCGACGCGTACAACCCGGGGCACTGGCATGTCGAGATAACGGCAAACTGCGAAGGCTGCGTTCATCTCGGCCAGGTGGCGCTGTCCGTAATCGAAGGTCAGAGGATGACACTCATACCCTTCCGCCTTTGCCATGGCGAGCAAGGTGGTCGAATCAAGGCCACCGGAAACGAGTACGACTGCGCGTCTGGTTGAACTCATCGACCGGGCTCGTTGCCCCACAGCATCTTGTGCATCTGCATCTGCATGCGCACGTGGAGTCGATCATCGAGGATCCATTGCGCGAGGTCCTGCGCTGGGAGTTGTGAGTAACTGGGTGAAAACAGGACCTGCCCAACACGCTCAATGAGCGAATGCTCATCCAGCTTGAACACCGCCCAGTCGTAATCCGCGCGATCACACAGTACAAACTTGATCTCGTCATGCGCTGTCAGTGCCGCAACGTTTGACCACATGTTACGGTGCACTTCACCTGATCCGGGTGTCTTGAAATCAAGGATCTTCTTGACGCGCGGATCGACACTCGAGACATCAAGTGCACCACTCGTCTCAAGCGATACCACATACCCTGAATCGCACAGATTGGTCATCAAACGGTGAACACCTGGTTGTGCCAACGGCTCGCCGCCGGTCACACAGACATGTCGGGCGCCGAAGACCTGAGTCGTCTGCTCGATGTCTTCGAGAGACAAACGCTCGCCGCCATGGAATGAGTAGGTTGTGTCGCAGTACTGACACCGCAGTGGACATCCGGTCAGACGAATGAACACCGTCGGCAAACCCACCAGGCTGGTTTCACCCTGCAACGAATGGAATATCTCGGTGATGCGAAGGGAGGTGTCCCCGCCCACGATTTGAATACCGGACCGTCAGATCAACGCAGTTCGCTGGCGTAGGTTTTAGCCAACCCCGCTGCGGCACTGGTCGGAAAGTCCCTCTGTACACGATCCAGAAATTCCAGGGCCTTCTGGCTATCGCCCTGGCGATGGTAGACCACACCCAGTTTGTAGAGTGCGTCGGGCGCCTTGTTGTGCGTCGGATACAGATCAATGACCTGGGCAAATGACTGTCGTGATTGGTCCATGTTGGCCTTGGCGAGATACAACTCACCCAGCCAATAGTAGGAACCCGGAGTCATTTCTCCGTTTGGATAGTCTTGAATGAGCCGATTGAACTGTTCGATCGATTTGTCGAACTGCCGGGTTTTCATGGATTCAAAGGCCGCAGCATAAGCCGCCTTTTCCCCTGCCGCACCTGCACCGCCAGCGGCCGCAGTAGATGGCGCTCCGGTGGTACTGACTCCAGGTTGATCACCTCTCGCGGCACCGATACTGACAGGAGTAACTGCACCGGAACTCGCAGGAATACCTGCACCGGACGACATCTGAGCCACACGCCCATCGAGATCGCGGTATTGCTCCTGCTGACTCGCCTCAAGCTTGCGGATCTTGTGGTTCTGCTCTTCGACGGTGCTGCGCAACTCCTGCACTTCACTGCGCAAGGTTTGCAGCTCGGAAAACAACTGGGCAAGACCGGACGGCGCTTGTTCAACGCCTGCAGGCGCTTGGCTCCGTGGGGTCTCAGAATCGCTCCCACTGGGCTCAACCACCACTGGCGTGGGGCGCAACTGAGGGCGTGATGAAGAAGAGGAAGACGAACTGCTTCGATCCTCGACTGGGACCGCAGCAAACACTTGAGCAACAGACAGAAGAAAGCCCAGACCGAGCAGTCGCCTGGTGGAACGAAGTGGGCTGTTCATCGAACAGCCCCCATTCGAGCCAGAACTCGACGGACAGGAAATCTTCTGCGTTGTTCGGCTTGTCGACATAGTTAGATCGCGAAGCCCTTCGATTGGGAAGCGGACGATGCGTCACTCATGACGCGCGACGCATCGCCTGGACTTCGAACTATCGGTTCGACTTTTTGGTACGTAGCTTATCGGTACGTAACAATCGCGCGACGGTTGCGGCTGTACGCACTTTCGTCGTGGCCCGGATCTTCCGCACGCTCTTCACCGTAGCTTACGCTCTCGATCTGCGAAGCTGCGACACCCGCTGAGGTCAGGAAGCTCTTGACCGCATTGGCACGACGCTCACCCAGCGCGAGGTTGTACTCACGGGTACCACGCTCGTCGCAATGACCTTCGATGACGACGGTCTTGCCGGTGTTGCGGCTAAGCAACTGGGCATGAATCTCCAGCACAGCCAGATCGGCCTGAAGAAGATCAGAACTGTCGTATGCGAAATAGAACGTGCGATTCAGCGGACCACCAGTACGGGGGTCGATAGGCTGGCCATCGGCACCGAAGTCTGCTGGTGGTGCAGTGTCAGTTGTAGTAGTTGTCGGTGCAGCGCTGCCGGTATCAGCGCCTGCATCCGTTGGTGTGCTCTTTTTGCCCGCACAACCCGTCAGCACAAGGCCAACCAATGCGATTGCGATCAAGCTGGTGAGACGTTCCATGAACATCGTCATCTCCTGTTCAGATACCTGTTAATTTTCTGGGATTTCCTGTGAGGGAGCCTATCTTCCAGCCAACGGCTCCATAAATGGAGACCAAGCTGGTTCACGCACATCGCCCGACGAGGAAGGTAATTCATACTTCACACTTCCGTCGATCGACACAACACCCAATATGCCTTTTCCGCGCGCTTGAGTGGCATACATCAGCATAGCTCCGTTGGGGGCTACCGATGGCGATTCATCAAGATTGGTTCTGGTGAGGACGACTACCCGATCACGGCGCATATCCTGCCACGCAATATGAAAAATGCCAGCGTTTCTATGCACAAAAACGAGATTTCCATCATCAAGCATGCGAGCACGTGCGTTGTAGTCACCCTGGAAGGTGACTCGCTCCTCGAAATTGGTCGCAAGCTCGAGTGAATAGACCTGCGGTTTGCCACCACGGTCAGACGTAAAGATGATGCGCTGTCCATCTGGAGACCAGCTTGGCTCCGTATCAATAGCCGGGTTTCTTGTCAGTCTTCGCAATGTGCGGTCTGACAAGTTCATGAGATAGATCTCCGGATTGCCATCACGCGACAGCACCATCGCCAGCTGACGGCCGTCAGGAGAGAACATGGGCGCGCTGTTGATCCCGGTGAATGCGGCGATCCGCTCTCGAGCCAAGGTCGTAACATCCTGGATCACGATGCTCGGACGACGCGTTTCGAATGAAACATAAGCAACTCGACGGGCATCGGGCGACCAGCTCACCGACATCAAGGGCTCACTGGATGAATAGATGGTGCGAGATCGCTCTCCATCGGCGTCCGACACTTCGATGCTGTACCGCGCGCGTGTCGTGCCTTCATTCTGAGCAAGCACATAGGCAATGCGCGTCGAGAACGCACCGCGCACGCCGGTGATCTTCTCGTACACGAGGTCAGACACCTTGTGTGCAATGTCTCGCCATTGATCGGCGCGTCCAGTGACCTTCTGGGTCATGACCTGACGCTGCCCCGGCACGTCAAACAGAAAGAACGTCACCGAGAGCGCCCCGGTCGGTTCACGCGCAGCCTGGCCCACCACCACATATTCTGCGCCAAGAATCCGCCAGTCCCGGAAGATGACTTCTTCGGGCCGTACTGGCATCGACAACATGTTGTCACGCGCGATGGGTGCGAACTGACCCGAGAACGTCAGGTCGTTGCCAACAATCTCGGAAGGGTCAACCATGCTCGCAAGCGTGGCATCCATCCGCATCGGGACAACGCCTATCTTGATCGGATTTCGGCCACCCTGGTCGATCACAATCGTGTCGAGTGTGCGTGCCACAAGCGCGCCGGCGAACAGAACCAACCAGCCAAACAACAAGGCCGAACTCAAAAGTTTTGGTGCGTTCATTAGCGGAACAAATCCTCTGGTTGAAACAACAGATTAAATCGACGGAACCTGTCTTCGAAGAGCGCATTGTCTCGCGGCACTTCGAACTTCTGCGCCTTGCGGACCGCCTGCTCCGCACTTCGATCAAATGCTTCATTGCCACTTGATTCAATCACGTTCACGGCGACCAGCTCACCGGTGGGTACCAGCTCCACCTGTAGCAGCGCTTTCATGTCATTGCGTGCACTGGGTGGTCTCGACC
>CAMDVY010000212.1 GCA_945878745.1 Klebsiella pneumoniae
GAGGACCGAAGCTGCCACATCAAGGATTGAATGAGGAAAAAACGACAATGAAATCTGCAACCCTGCGCAAGAAGATCGACAGGCATTTTGCGACCACGCTCGGCCGCAGCCAAGACGAGCAATCGTCCTGGTATCTCTACCTGGCTACCGCCCTGGCGGTGCGAGATCGCGTGTTCAATGAAAGGCGCGAGACGAAGGAGCGTCGTCGTCAGGAACCGGAGAAGCGGGTCTTCTATCTTTCCATGGAATTCCTGCTGGGTCGCACACTGTCCAATACTCTGAAAAATCTGGATATCGAACTTCCCGCTCGAGAAGCGTTGTGTGAGTTGGGCGCACAGCTGGAAGAACTGCAGGCCGAAGAATCCGACGCAGGCCTGGGCAATGGTGGTCTGGGCCGTCTGGCAGCTTGTTTTCTCGACAGTTGCGCGACGATGGATTTACCGGTCACCGGCTACGGCCTGCGTTACGACTACGGCATGTTTCATCAGGCGATCGAGAACGGTTATCAGATTGAACAACCGGATCACTGGCTGTTGCGAGGGTATCCGTGGGAAATCGAGCGCTCCGAGCTGAGCCGCCAGATTCACTTCTATGGAAGGACGGAGGCCTACCAGGATGAAAAAGGTGCACTTCGTTATCGCTGGGTCGATAGCAGCGATGTCATCGCGGTGCCGTACGATCTACCCATTCCCGGGGACCGCAACGGCGTGGTGAATACGCTTCGTCTGTGGTCGTCCGAGGCCACCGCACAGTTCGATCTGGGTGAATTCAATGCGGGTGGATATGCGGAATCCGTCGCCCAGAAAAACGCCGCTGACAGCATCACCATGGTGCTGTATCCAAACGATGCATCGGAGAACGGCAAGGCTCTGCGTCTGCAGCAGCAATACCTGCTGGTGTCCGCCAGCCTGCAGGATGTATTGGCGCAATGGAAAGAGCTTCACGACCCGGACTTTACAGACTTCGCAGCCCAGCACTGCTTTCAGCTGAACGATACGCATCCTGCCATCGCTGTCGCGGAACTCATGCGTCTGTTGCTGGATGAACACCGTATGGGCTGGGACGAGGCGTGGACCATCACCAGTCAGACCATGGCCTATACCAATCACACGCTCTTGCCCGAGGCACTGGAAGTGTGGTCCGTGGAGTTGTTCGCACGCATGTTACCCCGAGTGTTCGACATCGTGCGCGAGAACAACGCCCGATTCATGGCTGCCGTGGCGAGGACCTGGCCCGGTGATCACGACCGACAACGACGGATGTCCATCATCACTGAAGGGCCTCATGCGCAAGTACGCATGGCACATCTGGCCGTGGTTGGCAGCTTCTCCGTCAACGGCGTGGCCGCACTGCACAGTCGACTGCTGACAACCCAGCTGTTCCGAGACTTTAGCGAACACACCCCGGCCAAATTCAACAACAAGACCAACGGTGTCTCCCCACGTCGCTGGTTGGCGCACTGCAATTCCGGATTGTCACAGTTGATTACCCAGGCCATCGGGTCGGACTGGCTTGAAGATCTGAGCCAGATCCGCAGGCTTGCGGATTACCAGAATGACGAGAGCTTTCTGGCCCGATGGGGTGAGGTTCGCCTCTCCAACAAGAAGCAGCTCTCGCGTTATGTCCGTGAGGTCGCTGGTGTTGAGTTCGCGCCCCAGATGCTGGTCGATGTTCAGGTCAAGCGCGTTCATGAATACAAACGGCAGCTCTTGAACGTGCTGCACGTGATCCACCTCTATGACCGCATTCATCGGGGGGATCCGGTTGTGGGGCCCGGCCGGATGGTGCTGATCGGTGGGAAGGCGGCGCCTGGATACGTCATGGCCAAGAAGATCATCAAGCTGGTGAACAACGTCGCTCAGTGCATCAATGAAGATGATTCGCTCGAAGATCAATTACGCATGGCGTTTCTGCAGAACTACTCGGTTTCCGCCATGGAACGGATCTGCCCCGCAACCGATCTCTCCGAGCAGATCTCAACCGCTGGCAAGGAAGCGTCCGGTACCGGGAACATGAAGCTCATGATGAACGGCGCGGTGACCATTGGTACGGCAGACGGCGCCAATATCGAAATTTTGGAGCGGGTCGGGAAAGATGCCTTTTTTCTCTTCGGATTGTCTGCAGAAGAGGTGGTTTCTCAACGTCACAGCTACGACCCCAACCGGATCATCGCCGAGGACTCAGACCTGTCGCGCGTCATGGCACTGCTGGAGGGTGGCCAGTTCAATCTGTTCGAGCCCGGGATATTTGATGACGTTATCGCCCATATCCGCAATCCGCATGATCCCTGGATGATCGCCGCAGACTTCCGCGCATACGTTGATGCCCAGCAGCAGGTCGAAGTTGCCTTTGCTGACTCACTGCGCTGGCAACGCATGAGCCTGCGCAACTCTGCGTCGTCGTCGTTTTTTTCGTCGGATCGAACCATCCGCGAATACGACCGCGACATCTGGCATGTGCGTGGCTGATGACCAACTGTCTGCCTGATCGCGCCAGCGGTGTGCTGCTGCATGTGACGAGCCTGCCGGGATCCTCGGGTATCGGTGAGCTCGGCCAGGCTGCGCATGATTTGGTGCACTGGCTTCAACAAGCGGGACAACGCTACTGGCAGGTGCTGCCGCTGGGTCCGACGGGTTACGGAGAGTCGCCGTATCAACTGCTGTCCGCGTACGCCGGCAACCCGCTGTTGATCAGTCTGGAGTCGCTGGGCTATGCGTCACCGCAATCCGCAGTCGACCCTTCGCGGGTGGATTTCGAGTCGGTGACGACGGGTAAAAAAAGCGCGCTTGCGCATGCTGGTGCAGAATTTCTGGCATCCGCCAACGGAACTGATCGGGAACGGGTAGAGAGATTCATCCAGGAAACACCCTGGCTGGCCGACTATGCGTTGTTTGCCACCTTGAAGGAGCGGTTTGACCTACTGCCTTGGCACCTGTGGCCGAGGGAATATGCAGATCGTGATCCCGCAGCGCTCAATGAGGCTTCGCAGGAACATGCCACTGCGCTGTTCCAGTGCAAACTCGAACAGTTCTGGTTTCACGAGCAGTGGGCCGCCTTGCGTCGTTCCGCGCAGGAGGCCGATATTCGCATCATCGGCGACATCCCGATCTACGTGGCTCATGACAGCTGTGAGGTCTGGTGCGCGCGTGAACTCTTTGATCTGGCACCGGACGGATCACCCCTTACCATCGCCGGAGTGCCGCCAGACTATTTCAGCGCAACAGGTCAACGTTGGGGTAACCCGCTGTATCGCTGGGAACGACACGCTGAAGATGGCTTTGCGTGGTGGCGTTCGCGGCTGGCCCACGCTGCATCGATGTTTGATCTCATTCGCGTGGATCACTTTCGTGGTTTCGATTCCTATTGGGCGATACCATCCTCGTGCGAAACTGCGGTTGATGGTGTTTGGCTGACCGGTCCAGGCCTGGCCTTTTTTAACGCTATCCGCGCGGCGTTAGGTGACCTGCCTCTGATCGCTGAAGATCTGGGTCAGTTGACCGATAGTGTCCATGCTCTCAGGGCGACCCTGGGATTGCCTGGCATGCGGGTGCTGCAGTTTGGTTTTGACGGGGAACCAACCAACCCCCATGCACCGCACAACATCGAAACGAACGTCGTCTGTTACACGGGAACACACGATAACGATACGACGCGTGGCTGGTATGACGGTCTGGATGACCTGGTGCGCGAACGGGTTGGCTCTCGCGACGGTGCAGCAGGGGCTGCCGATGTACTGATCGACGTGGCGCTCCGGAGTCCTGCACAACTCGTCATCATCCCGATGCAGGATATTCTTGGTCTGGACAGTCGCGCCAGATTCAACACGCCCGGCGTGATCGGGGGTAATTGGTTGTGGCGGGTCACCGCCTCGGAATTGACAGCAGAGCGGGCAGCAAAGCTTGCCCGGAAAACAGGAATTTTTCAGAGAAATCATTGATGGACTTCAAGAATCCCGCCTTGCAAAATCAGGACGATCCGCGGTTTGTCAGCAAGCTGACCCGCAAGACGATGGCGCTCATCCTCGCCGGCGGACGAGGGGCGCGTCTGCATGAATTGACTGAGTGGCGAGCCAAGCCGGCGCTTCATTTCGGTGGCAAGTTCCGGATCATCGACTTCACGCTGTCCAACTGTGCCAACTCGGGCATCCGTCGAGTTGGGGTGTTGACCCAATACAAGTCCCATTCCCTGATCAGGCATCTGATCGCGGGCTGGACCCACTTCCGCAAGGAGACCAACGAGTTCGTCGAGGTGCTGCCAGCGCAGCAGCGAACGTCGGACGACTGGTACAAGGGGACAGCCGATGCGGTGTTCCAGAATCTCGACATCATCCGCTCTGTGGCGCCAGAGTATGTGGTGATTCTCGCCGGTGATCATGTGTACAAGATGGACTACGGCACGATGATTGCCGCGCACGTCAAGAGCGATGCCGACATGACCGTTGGTTGCGTGCCGGTGAACACTGAGGAGGCTGCGGGGACGCTAGGCGTCATGCAGGTTGATGCCAACGATCGCGTGCTGGCATTCCAGGAAAAACCAGAGCACCCTGCCGAGTTGCCAGACCAGCCTGGTGTTTGTCTGGCATCGATGGGCATCTATGTGTTCAACACACGGTTCCTTTTTGAACAGCTCATTCGTGATGCGGATGATCCAAAATCAAAACACGACTTCGGTTTCAACATCATTCCCCACGTTGTCAGTCGATATCGGGTGTTCGCCCATTCCTTCCGTCACGAAACTTCCGGCGTACAAGCCTACTGGCGCGACGTTGGAACGCTGGACAGTTACTGGAATGCCAACATGGAACTGGTGGAACCAGACCCCGAACTGAACATCTATGACATCGATTGGCCGATTCGCACGGCGCAGTCGCAGTTGCCACCGGCGAAATTTGTCTTCGATGATGATGATCGACGTGGATACGCGGTGGACTCGCTGATCTCGGGCGGTTGCATCATTTCCGGCGCCGTGATTCGAAAGTCGTTGATCAATTCAAATGTTCGAGTGCATTCCTATTCCACCATCGAGCGATCCGTGATCCTGCCGGATGTGGAGGTCGGGCGTGGCTGCCAGCTCAACAAGTGCATCATTGATCGCGGTGTCATCCTGCCCCCAGGCACGCGAGTAGGCATCGATCATGACGAGGATCGAGCCCGTGGCATGCGGGTTACGGAGAGCGGTGTGGTGCTGGTGACGCCGGACATGATGGGACAACCACTGCACATGACGCGCTGATCATGCGGATTCTGATGGTCGCCGCGGAAAACGGCGCACTACCTGGCGGGAAAGTCGGCGGCATGGCGGATGTGATCGCACAGATGCCACCGGTGCTGAGTTCGCAAGGTCACACCCTGGACGTTCTGATTCCATCCTACGGGAGTTATCAGAGCCGAGCCGATGCCACACTGCAGGGCACGGTAGGTGCGATGTTTGGAGGCATCGAACAACGGCTTGATCTGTATCGGCTCGCGTCGACCGAAACAGGCGTTGGACAATGGGTGTTGCATCATCCCCTGTTCGGTCAACCACCGGGCCGGATCTATCACCACGATGACGCATCTGCGCCATTTGCGACCGACGCCAACCTTTATGCGTTGTTCTGCGCGGGCGTTGCTGCGTGTCTGCAGGAGCGATTCTGGTCTGGGCTCGACGTGCTGCATCTGCACGACTGGCATACCGCGGGAACACTGTTGTTTCTACCGGCGATCCAATCACAAGGCAGACCACGAACGGTCTTCACCATTCACAATCTGGCGCTGCAGGGCCAACGCCCACTGGCTGGTCCACAGTCATCATTTACCGCCTGGTTCGGTGAACTGCCATGTCCTGCGGAAGCCATCGATCCCCGTTTCCCTGATTGTTATAACCCGATGCGTCTTGGCATCAATAT
>CAMDVY010000213.1 GCA_945878745.1 Klebsiella pneumoniae
CGAACACGAGATCAACGGGACGAGTCGCCGTGGCGGTGAATGGATGATCGCGTTTGCACAAACCACTGTGCCGGTGTTCACCGTCGTGATGCGACGCAGCTTTGGTGTTGCGGGGAACAACTACGCAACGCCCAGGGCGGAACCCTCGATGCGAGTGGTGTGGCCGTCCGCTGATGTGGGTGGTATTCCACCAGAAGGAGGCATCGAAGCAGCCTACAAACGTCAGCTGGCAGAAGCCGCTGATCCCAAAGCATTCAGAGCCGAGTTGATGGCGCGTATCGAGTCAGCGCGAGGACCTATCGGACCGCTCAACAAGTTTCAGATGGAAGAGATGATCGACCCGCGCGACACTCGGCGTTATGTTTGTGACTGGGTGAAGCTTGCCTACCAGGTCGTCAGACAGAGTGAGCGCTTGAAACCTCGAACCCTGAAATTTCGGCCCTGATTTGCCATGACATTCGACGAGTACATCGGTATGGAATACGGCGGTTCAGACGCTGCTGCCCGCATCCGCATCGAAGCGCATCACTGCAATCCGACAGGTAACATCAACGGCGGCGTAATCATCTCGTTGGCGGAAAACATCTCTACCGGTGCTGCGAATCAGGCTTACTTTGAGAAGACTGGAGAAAAGAAATTCCTGGTGGGGGTTGATCTGCACGCCGTGATGCTCACCAATCAACAGGGCGGCTCCATCCGTGCAACCACCACGCCGATCAGAGTCGGGCCGCGTATCACCGTGATCCGCACTCAAGTCTGGGGTGACGGTGATCGATTGCTGGCTGAGGTAACAACCACCCACGTGCCTACCTAAAACACTCAAGCGCCGGGTCCAACCTCCGCGGCGGAGAAACCGTCATGAAGGTTGTGCCCGTTTGTCATAGGTCAGCCTGGGTTCTTGGCCTTGAAGGCCCGAACCGCCAGGTTCCAGCTTTCGCCGACCTTCGTTGCGGCGTCGACCGCTGCGTTATAGGTGCTGGTGAACTGAGCGTCCTGCTCGGGGGTCATCGGCTCCGCAACGAACCCTGCTTTGACCTGGTCCAGACACGCAAGCCCTTTTTCGTTCTCGGCAACAAAGGCCTTCACTGCGCCTCCGGCTGCCACCATCTCATCCTGGCTCGCAGTATTGCCATCCGGCACACTTGGTCCCTGCGCAGGGAACACACATTTCGAGGTATCAAGCTCCGCTGCCTGAAGAGGAGTCAGCACGACCATTGCACCTAGCAGAACCCCCCCGAAAATTGACGCGCTCATTCCCGACACCCTCCACTCCGGTTGATAGAAGTGGAAATCGTATCGCGACCGATTCTCGGGACTCAACGTCTTGTGAACACTTTTTACGTCTTCACTCGAGCGCTTTTTTATGGCGGCCTATCGGCGCATATTCTCAGGTCGAGCGGATATGGTGATCGGCGTGCAGTGCGGCTCGACTACTGCCTCGCGGCAGCACCACCGGGTGTCTTGCGGACTTGATTCAACGTTTCCTGGGCCTGCTTTCGGTCCGCTTCAATCTGCGCATTCGAGCGGCAGACTCGTGTTGGCCTGTGCGAGCCTAATGGTGTTTCGGTGGTGCACATGCCGTGCGGGAGCCTGGTCACTGAAGGTGCCGGGCTACGATCAGTCACGCACGCCCCAAGAATCACGATTCCCAGCAACACTCCCAGCAACACAGCGGCGTGCCTGACAAAGAGAATTGCGCGTAGAGATCGATCCGGATTCGCAGTCCGCCACATGCTCCGCGCCCCGCTGGATTGATGAGCCAGCGGACATTGTGACGCGATTTTCCGTCGATGAAAACGCACGGGGGTAGGCTCAGCCTGCCGGCGGAGGCTCTTGGAATCGGGGCAGGGACACCACCAGAAAAGTGGTAGCTAGGGGGAGACTTGAACTCCCGACCCCAGGATTATGAATCCTGTGCTCTAACCGGCTGAGCTACCTAGCCACGGGGCTGCGGATTCTCCCTGCCGACCCCTTGGCTGTCAACGCAAGTACCCGTATTTCAAGGCGAAAAAGCGGCTGTCCGGGATTGTCTGGTTTACCATTGCCCCATGAACATACCCGCATCACCTGCACTGGATAATCTGCGTTTCGACAATGTGTCGCTACGGGAGCTGCCGACCGATCCAGAACGGGAGAACCGTCGGCGTCAGATCAAGGATGCGATCAACTGCCACGTGCAGCCGACTCCGGTTCCTGCGCCACAGCTGATTGCCTGGTCCCGGGAAGTTGCCGAGCAACTCGGACTCGATGCCGCCACCTGCACATCGCCCCGCTTTGCCAGGGTTTTCGCCGGTAATGAACTGCTGTCTGGCATGGCACCTCACGCCACCTGCTACGGCGGACATCAGTTCGGCTCCTGGGCCGGACAGCTGGGTGATGGACGTGCCATTAATCTTGGCGAGGCCATAACCACGAGCGGTTCCCGCCTGATGCTCCAGTTGAAGGGCGCGGGTGAAACCCCTTTCTCTCGCACCGCGGATGGACTGGCGGTACTCCGGTCTTCCGTGCGCGAATTCCTGTGCAGCGAGGCGATGCACCACCTGGGCATTCCGACAACGCGGGCTTTGTCGTTATGCGCCACAGGTCGAGGCGTGTGGCGTGACATGTTCTACGACGGCAATCCTGGTGAGGAACCGGGCGCTGTCGTCTGTCGTACTGCACCTTCATTTCTTCGCTTCGGCCACTTTGAATTGTTGGCTGCGCGTGAAGAGATCGATCTCCTGAAACAGCTCGCTGACTTCACGATTGAACAGTATTTCCCCGACATCGCTGCTCGAGCCGAGGGAAAGGACAAGTACCTGCTCTGGTTTGCGGAAGTCTGCAATCGAACGGCGACCCTGATCGTTGACTGGATGCGCGTCGGGTTCGTACACGGCGTGATGAACACCGACAACATGTCGATACTCGGCCTGACCATCGACTACGGTCCGTATGGTTGGCTCGACAGCATCGATCCGAACTGGACTCCCAACACCTCGGACTCCGGCGGACGCTACGCCTATCGAAATCAGCCGCCGATTGCACAGTGGAACCTGCTGCGCCTGGCCAACGCGATTTATCCGCTGATTGGCGAAGCACCTCCGCTGGAGACCATCCTGCACGGGTTCGCAAGTCAATACAGCCAGCAAGCCGAGTTGATGATGTCGAACAAACTCGGGCTTCGGCAATACGACGCTGAACTTGTCGACACATTGCAGGCTCTGTTCGGCGACGTCGAAGTCGACATGACCCTGTTCTACCGGACTCTCGGACAACTGACACCGGGCAGCCTCTCTGCCGATGACCTCAAGGACACGTTCTACCAGTGGGATACCGATAGGGCGTTGCGTTTGCAGTCATGGCTCGACCAGTATCAAGCCACCCTGACCCAGCAGGCCGTTGATGCAGACACGCGTCGACAGCTGATGCAGCAGACCAATCCAGCGTTCATCTTGCGCAACTTCCTCAGCCAGCAGGCCATCGACAAGGCGGAGACAGGTGACTTCACCGAAATTCATCAACTGCTTGAAGCCGCCCGCCGTCCTTACGAAGACCTGCCCGAGTTCGCGACCTATCGAGTGAAGCGGCCGGAATGGGCTCGGCGCAAGGCGGGGTGTTCGCAGCTTTCCTGCAGTTCCTGACTGAAAACGTGTCGGATCAAGAAGCTGATTCAAGCGGATGAACGATCGGGTCGATCTCGTGCTTTGAGCGCTCGGCTTCTGACGGTAAGGTAGCGGTTAAAGGGACAACAGCGGAACGGAATGCGAATCGCGACCTGGAACATCAACGGCCTGCGGGCCCGCCTCGAACTGGTCAAACGGTGGCTCATCGAGCGACAGCCGGACGTGGTCGGATTCCAGGAACTCAAGACGCAGACCGAAGAATTCCCGCATGACGCGTTCCTGGAAATCGGTTACCACGCCCTGGTCCATGGCGAGAAGGCGTGGAATGGTGTAGCGATCCTGACACGCGCTCCAGCAGAACTCGTGCAGACCGGCCTGCCAGACCAGGACGAGTTCGGCTCACGGCTGATCACCGCACGCATTCAGGATCTCGAATTCACTACGGTCTACTGCCCGAATGGCAAGACGCTCGACCATGCTGACTACCAGCGCAAGCTCAGCTGGTTCGAGAGCCTGACGGCGCATTGGCAGAACCGGCAACGCGCTCCAGCCGCTGTCCTGTGCGGCGATTTCAATATCGTCCCGACTCCCCTCGACAGCTGGCAGGGTACCAAGGCGGATGGGGAGATCTTTCACACAGTCGCCGAGCGGGAGCGTTTCAGCGCACTCATGGATACCGGCCTGACGGATCTGTTTCGTCACCACTCGCCTGACGAACCAGCCTATTCCTGGTGGGACTATCGCGGCGGTGCTTTCCATAAACGCCACGGTCTGCGCATCGATCTGATTCTCGGCACATCAGCCGTACGAGATCGACTCGACGCCATCTACATCGATCGTGAGTACCGCAAGAAGCAGGGCGAACTGACGGCCTCGGATCACGCACCTGTTGTCGCAGAGATCAGGAAGCCCTGATCAACCGGGTTTCCCTGAAACAGGGATCGATTGAACTCAACCAATTACGGCAGAACTGAATTGATGACCCATATTTTCGCCGGCAATCCAATGGACCGCTGCGAAGCCGAAAGACGGGATGAAGGCTGGATCGCTACAGCGCTGACAAAACCATCGACGCGCATTCTCGTTTTCCACAAGCTGCAGATTCTGACCGACTCTGCGAACAGCACATCGAAGCTGGTGTGGCTCGACAGCGAGCGCGTGGTTCCTCACCTCGGTAGCGTGGTACCCGTGCTCCTTGGTCGTCAGGGAGACACCGTTCACTTCGCCGCTGATGTGAGCCACCTGCCGGAACCGATGGTTTCCCTCGGACTGACCGCAACAAATCAATTCACGGACTGCCGCATGGCTGCCATGCAAATGGCCATCCCGGAGACCGGCGTCATCGCCCAGGCGCGGGCACAAGTCGACTGGCACGTACGCCACCGATTCTGCAGTGTGTGCGGCACGCAGAGCGTTGCGAGGAAAGGTGGGCACGTCCGTGTCTGTCCCAGCTGCAAGGCCGAGCATTTCCCGCGCACTGATCCGGTTGCGATCATGCTGGTCGTCGACGGTGATCGCTGCATCCTCGGACAACCCAAAGGTCCCCTGGTGCGCACCGGAATCTACTCTGCACTCGCAGGTTTTATCGATCAGGGAGAATCGATCGAAGAAGCCGTTCGCCGGGAAATCATGGAGGAAGCCGGTCTGAAGGTAGGTGCAGTGCGTTATCACTCTTCGCAGCCTTGGCCGTTTCCTTCATCGCTGATGATCGGCTGTCACGCTCAGGCAACCACCACCGACATCCATATGGACACGGAGGAAATGCATGACGTTCGCTGGTTCACCAGGGACGAAGTTCTCGCAGCTCGCGCTGGCACTCATCCGTCGTTGAAGTTGCCCGGACCAATCGCCATCGCACATCATCTGATCAATGCATGGGTGGATGGTCCGATTGATCCATAGAGGGTGCTGATCGAAGTGACAGCGGGCATCATGGGGGACTGACCCGGTAGTGGTTCAATCGGAACACTGCCAGTTCGGGGTCGAGCAGCACCACCTGATATGCATCGTAATAGGTCGTGAACGGCCCCTTCCTCAACGTCGCGCCCAATTGCAGCGCATGCTCAAGCATCAGATCTACTGCATCTATCGAATCCAGGTTGAAGGTAGGGTAGTGACTGACCGACGGAGTCGCGCCGCGGTAATCGGAAAGATCCAGCAGGGCATACGCCTCTACCGCATGAAAGCCGAGGCTGTATCCCGGTAGCTGCAGACCGCGGTACATCGTCGACGTGTGCTCGACCATCTCCGAGGCACCCAACAATGATCGATAAAACTC
>CAMDVY010000214.1 GCA_945878745.1 Klebsiella pneumoniae
TTGTAGATGATCTCCGCCTGGGTAGATGAATGGAGTCCATTGGCCACACGGTCAATATGGACGGCGCGACCAAACGAATCGACTGCGGCCGCATAGTCTTTTTCGATCATCTGTGCATCGCCGAGCAAGACGAGGGGCGGGATCAGATCACGCGAATAACGATGGGTCGCCGCTTCGATCTGTTCGATGTACGCCGAGAGCTCTGCTTTGGCACTCGCGGCTTCCCCGGCCCGGAGTGCGGTCTGAAGATGGTCGAGTGCGCCAGTGGTTGAAGTGTCAGTCAGTGACTCTCCGATCCCGTTTTCCCCACCGCCACTGTCATCCGTCCCGCTCACGCCCGTTTCACCAGGAGGCTCAGCGGCTTTAGGAAGCTCTGTGGATGGGGTAGTGATTTCCACGTGGTCAGGCGAGAGGGTGTCATTGAGTGCTGAAGGTTCGGCCGCGGCCGGCGGTGGCTGTACGTCTTCCGCGTACAGTTGCGACATGACCGCCGTAAATGCGATGAGACTGCCGATTCTCAATGACGCGTGGAGCACACTTCGTTCTCTGAGTGACATCGTTTTCCGGAACATACTCTGAGACCACACAAACGACATTTCGTTCGAGTGTGGTTTTCCCTTCGGAGCAAGTCAAGGTAGCATGCCCGCCGATTCCGCTGCTGGCCTGGAGCCTGCGCATGTCCGAAGCACCACCGCATGCAGATGAGTTGCTCGACGCCATCGGCCTGACCTGCCCTGAACCGTTGCTGTTGGCGCGTAACCGATTGCGCGGCATGCCAGTGGGCGCGGTGCTGCACATCAAGGCAACCGATCCATCCACAGGGCGCGATTTCCATAATCTCTGTCGATTCATGGGGCATCGCCTGATATTGGAGCGAAGCGCAGGCGACTGTCTGGAATACTGGATCGAGCGGTCCTAGTGAAAGACACGTTAGTGCGCTGCTACTTTGCCTACGGATCGAACATGGATGTCACAAGAGTTCGTACACGGGCCATGCCCTTCCTGTCGGTCAAGTCGGCAGGATTGCATGGGTACTCATTGGTGTTCGACAAGGTAGCCCAGAGCCACGCCAGTGAGGCCCACGCCAATATCGAACCTCGGATTAATGGCCTCGTCGAAGGTGTCCTTTACGAATTGGCCGAACCCGATGCCATCCTGGTGATGGACCGATTTGAGCAGACCCCGATCAACTACAGTCGGGAAGTTGTCAGTGTCGAAACTGCGGATGGGTTTTGTCATGCCTGGACCTACTTCGCCAACCCCGCCCGCAGGGCACCTGGTCGAGTCCCGGGGCGAGCCTATCTTCAGCACCTGCTGGCCGGAGCGCCCTTTGTGTCTGAGACCTATCTTGCTTTCCTGCGCGGCCACGATGTGAACGATGACTGACGCACCGACGGATCTGGATATAACGCGCTGTTTCAACACAACCTTCGCGCGCTCGGAACATGTTGTGCTGGTAGGTGGGGCTGACGCCCCTTTCTATGTGCCGGCGGCCGCGCCACACCGATCGATCATCAGGTATCGGGAGAACTTTGCGGCCAGTGCACTGCATGAAGTCGCTCACTGGTGCCGTGCGGGCCGGGTTCGCCGATTGAAACACGACTTTGGCTACTGGTATTTGCCACCTCCCCGAAACAAAGACGAAACCCAGGCGTTCCTCGATGCTGAGGTGCCGGCGCAAGCACTTGAGCGTATTTTCAGTGCGGCCGCAGGGTTACCCTTTCGTGTCAGTCTTGATGATCTTGAACTGGAGCTTTCTGGTTTTCGCGACGAATTTGCTGCGCGTGTCGAGTTGCGAGTCGAGCGGTGGTGGAGCGATGGACTACCAGGACGCGCCACCATATTTGAAGCGGCATTGCGTCAGTGTGCATCTGTACGATGGCGAATCGGCATTGCATCGATTGAGGCATTGACATGAAGAGTCGCAGCGAGGGGAGGACTGATCCGTATGAGTAAAGGCGTCGAGCAAGTTGATGTCGTGGTCATCGGTGCCGGCGTCGTTGGCCTGGCGGTGGCCCGTCGTCTGGCAGTATCTGGTCGGGAAGTCATCATCCTTGAGCGACACGACGCCATCGGCACCGAAGTCAGTGCACGCAATTCGGAGGTCATTCACGCGGGTTTGTACTATCCGACCGGCTCGCTTCGGGCGCAACTCTGTGTGCGGGGCAAGGAACAACTGTATCAATACCTTGCGCAGCGAAACCTCCCGCATCAGAACTGCGGCAAGATTGTTGTAGCAGTGGACGATGAGCAGAAGAAGGAACTCGAAAAATACCGACGGCAGGCAGCCATCAATCAGGCCGGTGACCTGATTCCGCTCAGTGCCGCAGACATCAAGGCGCTTGAACCGGAGGTTGAAGCGGTGGCCGGCTTGTTGTCGCCAACCACCGGCATCATCGATTCCCATGCTTATATGCTCTCGTTGCAGGGTGATCTCGAAGCTGCTGGTGGCATGGTGGTGTTTAACACCAATGTGGATCGACTCGAACTGACCACCGACGCGGTCACTGTGCACACTGCGGAACTGATCCTGCAGACCCGTCTTGTTATCAACAGCGCCGGATTGTCGGCGCCGGTTGTTGCGTCGACCTGCATGTCAGCACCGACACCGTATTACGCGCGGGGGCGTTATTACACCTACAGTGGTCGCGCACCTTTCAAGCGTCTGGTTTACCCACTGCCTGAACCGGGTGGTCTGGGCGTGCATGTCACCCTTGACCTCGCCGGTCAAGCAAGATTTGGTCCGGACGTGGCGTGGATCGACTCGGTGGATTACACCTTCGACGACACGGCCCGGGATCAGTTTGCGGCAGCGATCCGCCGTTACTATCCAGCACTGGACATGGCGCGGATGCAGCCAGGTTATACCGGTGTGCGGCCGAAGATCACGGGGCCGGGAATGCCTGCTGCCGACTTTCGTATTGATGGACCTGCTGATCATGGCATCGGTGGTCTGGTGAATCTCTTTGGTATCGAATCACCCGGCCTCACGTCCTCGCTGGCGATTGCGGATCACGTGTTCAACCTTGTCAGTGCCACATGAGAGTTGGACTCATCATCAATCCGGTTGCCGGCGTCGGCGGTTCTGCAGGCCTCAAAGGCAGTGATGGCGCAGCCACTATTGCACAAGCGCTCGCACGTGGTGCGGTGCCGCGGGCGACTGAACGGGCGCGGGACATGCTGATCTCGCTCGGACCAATCGCACACCAAATCCAGTGGCTTGCACCCATTGGACCGATGGGTGGTGATCTGTTGCAGTCGCTTGAATTGCCAACGCCACTCGTAGCTGGATCGACCGACCTGACGACAGCAGCCGATACCGTTCGCATAGCCGAATCGCTGCGCGCTGCAGGGATTGGCCTGCTGGTGTTTGCCGGAGGCGACGGCACGGCCAGGGATCTGCATTCGGTATTGGGCGATCGACTGCCTGTGCTGGGGGTTCCGGCTGGCGTGAAGATGCACTCCGGAGTGTTTGCGACATCGCCTCGGACCGCCGCAGAGGTTCTGGCCCAACTGGTGAATGGCAAGCTGGTCAGTGGTGTTCGTGCAGAAGTGCGTGATGTCGATGAGGAGGCTGCGCGGGAGGGGATTGCACGCAGCCGCTGGCATGGGGAAATGCTGGTTCCCATGGCAGGCGGCTTCATTCAGCAAACCAAGATCGGTGGTCGGGAGGACGATGGCCTGGCACTGGAAGAAATCGTGCAGGGTGTTTGTGCGCTCGTCACCGAGGACGAAGGTCGACCCTGGATCTTTGGACCAGGTGGATCACTGCTGGCGATCAAGGAGCGACTGGGTTGTCAGGGCACGCTGCTGGGCGTCGACGTTCGTTTGCCGGATGGTACCTTCCGCCGTGACGTGAGCGAGACCGATCTTCTGACCGTCCAGGGCTCTCCTAAACTCGTCATCAGTTTTGGCCGCAATCAGGGTATCGTCCTTGGACGTGGAAACCAGCAGTTGTCCCCACGAGTGCTGGCTCGGATGGATTGCCCAGCGGACATCGTGCTCCTGGCCAGCCGAAGCAAGATCGCCGGACTTGAGGGACTACCCTTGCTGCTGGATACCGGTGAGGCAGCTCTCGACCGGCAAATGGCGGGGCTGTGGCCGGTTCTGTGCGGATATGATGACCGGCTGTTGTATCGGGTCGAACCGGCCTGAGGGTCAGATGGCTTGATCGGGCATCGACCCCTGAATGATCGGTCCAAGCCCAGGGAACCGGGTCATGTCGGCGATCATGTCGAGCACCAGCATGCGCACCGTCGTTGACGATCCTTCCTGCAACGCGTGCCGGAAGCGTTGTAGCAAAGTATTGGCTTCCACAGCGATGGCAGCAGATTCGCCTTCCAGCGAGGACGGCTGAATCAACAGTGCCAGGCAGCGCCCCGTCAAAACAGCCTGTTCCACGGCGTCCGAACGCAGCGTCTGCGTGAAGCGGATGAATCCTTCTTCACGCAGCCATACCAGGGTCTGGAAACAGGCCAGATACCGGTCACTGTGCATGCCAAATTCATCGGTCTCCTCGGCCTGATAGACATCTTCGACAAAGATATCCCTCGGCCTTGGGAACACCGACGCAAGGATCTGGAGTGAGCGCGCCACGTCCTTGCAGAAGTCATCCAGATTGAGGTTCATGAATAGTCCGTGCGAGTTACTGACGATACCGGCTCAGGAAGCGCTCGATACGGGATATCGATTCGGTCAACTCTTCTTCACGCGGCAGGAATACGACGCGGAAGTGATCGGGTTCCGGATAGCTGAAGCCAGAGCCATGGACCACCAGTACCTTTTCGGCGCGCAGCAGGTCGAGTACGAACTGCTCGTCGTTGGTGATGTTGAATCGTTTGATGTCAACTTTCGGGAAGAGATAGAGCGCGCCACGTGGTTTGAAACACGACACGCCTGGAATCTGATTCAGTAATCGCCACGCCACGAGTCTTTGTTCGTACAGTCGTCCACCTGGCACCGTGTATTCGTTGATGCTTTGATAACCACCCAGTGCGGTCTGGATGGCATGCTGAGTGGGCACGTTGCTGCACAGGCGCAAGCTGGCCAGCATGTTGAGCCCCTCGATATAGTCGGTAGCGCGTTCCTTGGCACCGCTGACCACCAGCCAGCCCGTACGAAAACCGGCGACGCGATAGGCTTTTGACAGTCCATTCAAAGTCAGAATCAGAAGGTCATCGGCCAGGCTGCCAACAGCAGTGGGTTGTGCACCGTCATAGATGATCTTGTCGTAGATCTCGTCGGACAGAACCACCAGATCGAATTCCCGAGCGATTTCCAGCATCGCTTCCAGCATGGCGCGTTCGTAAACCGCACCGGTGGGATTGTTCGGGTTGATGATGACCATCGCCTTGGTGCGTGGCGTGATCAATGAACGCAGGTGTTCAAGGTCGGGCTGCCAGTCCGCACCTTCGTCACACCGGTAGTGTCTGGCAATACCGCCACACAATGTCGTCGCGGCGGTCCACAACGGAAAGTCGGGGGAGGGGATGAGAACTTCATCGCCGTTGTCCAGCAATCCCTGCAAGGACATCATCACCAGCTCGGAAACACCGTTGCCAATGTAGATATCGTCGATGTCGACGCCTTTGATGCCGATCTGCTGACAGTACTGCATGACGGCCTTGCGGGCGGTATACAGTCCCTTTGAGTCGGAGTAGCCCTGGGCAGTGGGCAGATGATGGATCACGTCGCGGAGTATTTCTTCCGGCGCTTCGAAGCCGAACGGTGCAGGGTTACCGATGTTGAGCTTCAGTACCTTGTGGCCTTCTTCTTCGAGCCGCTGGGCTTCTTTCAGAACCGGCCCACGAATGTCATAGCAGACATTGTCAA
>CAMDVY010000215.1 GCA_945878745.1 Klebsiella pneumoniae
TACTACGCGACTCTGGGTGTTCTTCCGACAGCCGAGGGAGTTGTAATTCGAGCCGCCTATAGAGCACTGGCACAACGCTATCATCCAGATCGCTCTCAAGACCCGCAGTCAAACCGGAGAATGGCAGAGATAAACGATGCCATTGGTGCTGGCAGGGGCGCTCTCGATCATTGGTGTGATCCTGTTGTTTCCGCAGAGTTCCGGTGTTTCGATGGTTGCATCCTTGTCTGCAGATCGCCGGCGCTGGTGGCAGGCGTTCGGCTTGCTTGCCGGTTGTATCGTTTTTGGCCTGGTGCTTGAACCCCTCGGCGTTCTGCCTGCATCGGCCCTGGTGCTGCTGATGAGTCTGCTCGTTCTGGGTGTCAGGTACCGCCCAACGCTGTTGTTGGTGCCGCTGCTGGTCAGCGCCGGGCTTTGGGTCCTCTTGGTCGGACTGCTGGGCCTTTATCTGGATCCGGGTCATTTGTGGACATCAGATGTTTGAAGGTCTGCTGATCGGCGTCGAAACTGCGTTCACGCCGTTCAACCTCCTCATGGTGATGCTCGGCTGTTTCACCGGCACGTTCATTGGCATGTTGCCCGGACTAGGGCCAGCCACAGCTGTTGCGCTCATGATTCCCATGACCTATTCGCTGGATCCCTCGGCCGCGCTGATTCTGATGGCGGGTGTGTATTACGGTGCGGCCTTCGGAGGGTCGACGTCGTCGATACTCATCAACACACCAGGTTGTGCAAGTTCGGTAGTCACCACCTTCGATGGTTTTCCCATGGCCCAGCAAGGCATGGCAGGAAAGGCACTCGCCATCGCTGCGTGGGCGAGTTTTGTCGGTGGTATTGTTGGTGCCATCGGTTTGCTGGTTGCCTCACCGTTGCTCGCACAGCTGGCAATGACGTTCCAGTCGCCAGAGTACTTCGCCATGATGGCCATGGGTCTTGCTGCGGTGGCATCCCTCTCGGGCGAAGGGCAGGTGCTGCGTGGTTATGCGATGGCCATCGTCGGCATGATGCTGGCGACGGTCGGTACCGACGGCATTTCCGGACTACCGAGACTCACCTTTGGTCGACTTGAACTGGTGGATGGCCTCAGTTTTCTGCTCATCGCGATGGCCACTTATGCGCTGGCGGAAGTGGTGCTTGTCATCCTGCAGGATCGCATGAATGACGGTGACCATATCCGCAGCACGCGGTCCAGTGACCTGCGCTTGTCGAGGCAGGACGTGCGTGACATTGCGGCGCCGGTGGCTCGTCACTCCATCACGGGATTTCTGATCGGCGTGTTGCCCGGAGCGGGAGCGACGGTCGCGTCATTTCTTTCCTATGCCATGGAAAAGAAGCTGGCCGGTCCGAACGCGACACCACCCTTCGGGGAAGGTAATCCACGCGGGGTTGCGGCCCCTGAGTGTGCCAACAACGCAGCGTCCACCGGTGCGTTTGTTCCCTTGTTGACGCTTGGCATTCCTGGGTCAGGCACTACGGCCATCATGCTCGGTGCGCTGATTGCCCATGGCCTGCAACCCGGGCCGCGTCTCTATGTGGATCACCCGGATGTCTTTTGGTCCGTTATCGTCTCCATGTTTCTCGGCAACCTGATGCTGCTTGTCATCAATCTGCCGATGATTCCATGGCTCGCGCGACTGCTGCGTGTGCCGCAATCGATTCTGATGCCGGTCGTTCTGCTGTTCTGTCTGCTGGGAGTCTATCTGGTCTCTTTTGATCCCACGGATGTGATCGTCATGGTGATCGTTGCAGTGTTCGCTGTCGGTCTGCGATTGCTCGACTTTCCACTGGCGCCCCTGTTGCTCGGGTTCATCCTTGGAGGATTTCTGGAAGACAACCTGCAGCGATCCCTCATCCTCTATGATGGCAGTTGGCACTTTCTCTGGGAAAGGCCAGCCGCGCTGGTGATGTCAATCGTGACGATCCTGTTTCTCGCCTGGCCTGTGCTAAACCGGACCCGCTCGCGAAGGTAGAACGCTGTCATTGCTCGGCAGATTGTCGGCGATGGCCGCGTCGTCTTTCTGTTCCTCTTTCTGTCCTTGGGCTATGCGGTCCCACCCGAACAGATCATCGACGATCATGTACAGGGCGGGTACCAGCAACAGCGTAATCACCGTTGCAAACAGAACGCCATAAGCGAGAGAGATGGCCATCGGAATGAAAAACATCGTCGCCGGCGTCTGTGAATACATGGTCGGCATCAGTCCTACAAAGGTCGTGACCGAAGTCAGTAGAATCGGGCGAAAACGTACCACGCCGGCATCCATCACCGCTTTCATCAGGTCCACACCCTGTCGGCGCTCCCGGTTGATGTAATCCACCAGCACCAGGCTTGCGTTTACCACCACACCTGACAAGGCAACGATGCCCAGTGCAGAGAAAAACGACAGCTGGAAGCCCATGATCACATGGCCCACGATCGCGCCAATGGCGCCGAACGGAATCACACTCATGATCACCAATGGCTGTATATAAGATCGCAGCGGGACTGCCAGCAGTGCAAAGATTAGGATCAGTGACAAGATCGCGCCAGCCATCAATCCTGTGTAAGCCTTCACACGCTCTTCCTGTTCACCACCCAATCCGATGGTGATGTCCGGGTATTTGAGGCGAATCTTTGGCAGCACTTCTTTCTGAATGCTGGCGTTCACCTCTTCGGGACTAACCATCGTGCGATCGACGTCGCCGATAACACGAATGACACGACGGCCGTCGGTTCGATTGATCGTGGAGAAGCCCCGGCCGAGTTCGAACCGGGCGACGCTGTTGAATGGCACCTCGATGCCAGAGGGCGTGCGGATGTACATGTCTTCCAGGTTGCCGATCGATGAGCGTTCAGCTTCCGGATAACGAACCATGACCTTGACCTCATCCTCCCCACGCTGGATCCGCTGCACTTCCGCACCATAGAAGGCGTTTCGTACCTGAGATGCGAGGTCAGCCAGTGTCAGCCCCAGGTTACGCGCCTCGGTCAGCAGTTTGAGTTTGAGTTCCTGTTTGCCGGAACGGAATGAATCAGTAATGTCCTGGACGCCGTCAAAGCGTGCCAGTTCACCTCTCAGTTCTGCGCCCGCCTGGCGCAGGATGTCAACATCGGTACCACGCAGTTGATAGTTGAGCGCTTCTCCAGCGGAGAAGGAGTCGGCAGTAAAGGTGAGTTTGACGGCATCAGGAATACTGCCGACCTTCTCGCGCCAACGCTTGGCAACCTCTTTCGAGCTCATGTTCTGGCGCTCGGCCGGTGGTCTCAGTTCGATCACGACTTCCGCAAGGTGACTCTTGCCTGTACTGAAGCCACGTGGCGGTCCTTCCCGATCTGCGAGCTTGCCGATGGTGGTGACCTTGTAGAGCACAACGTTTTCGACGCCGAGCTCCTCTTCCAGTTCAACCGCCAGTTTGTCTGCGGCCGCTTCGATTTGCTCTGCGGCGCGTGACGTCATCTCAATAGAAACCCCCTCTGGCATTTCGAGGGTGGCGAATACCTGGTCACCCGCGATTGCCGGAAAAAACGCGAACACTGCGCGGCCGCTGGTAATCAGCGAGATCGCGATGATCAATAGCCCAAGACTGGCCGCACCGGTGATGTAGCGATTGTCCACGCACTTTTGCAGTAACGGCCGATACCTGGTCTCAGCGAATCGCTCAAGTCCATCGGCAAGTGAGCGCTGAAACTTGTTCCAGGCGATCGAAATGCGGGTTGAAGGCGGCGTGTTCTTTCGATGGGCAAGGTGAGCCGGCAGGATGCAGGTCGCTTCGATCAGGCTCATGACCAGGCTGATCATGACCACCCAGCCGATGACACCAAAAAACTGCGCCATCCGGCCGGAGACCATGATCAGCGGCAAGAATGCAGCGATGGTTGTCAGCACGCCGAAGATGACGGGGATCGCGACGTCTACAGTTCCTTTGATGGCTGCGTCGGTCTGACTGTAACCCATCTGTTCGTATCCGTAGACGCGCTCACCAACGACGATGGCGTCGTCCACCAGGATTCCAAGCACCAGAATCAGGGCCATGACCGACATCGTGCTGAGCGTGATGTCCGCGTAGGGAAACACCGCGAAAGTGCCAAGCAGTGCCACGGGCACGCCAGCCGCTACCCACATGGCCACCTTGAATTTAAGGAAGAGGCTCAGTGCAACGATCACCAGAAACAGGCCAAGATATGCGGAGCTGGACAGCGAGTTCAGTCGCTGCTGCAGTTCAGCGGCCTCATCACTCCAGATCGTGGCGGTGATCCCTTCAGGCAGGCGGGATTGGTTTTTCGCCAGAAAGTTCTTCACGACGTCGGCGATCTCGATCGCGTCTTCCTTGCCAACCTGCCAGACCTGGACAATGGCGGCGGGTTTGTTGTTGAAGCGTGCGCGCAGATCCCCTTCTTCAAACGTGTCGCGAATCGTTGCGATATCGGACAGATAGAGTTTGGTGCCATCTGATCGTGTCAGCACGACGATGTTCTCGAACTGTTCACCCCAGTAAGCCTGTCCCTTGGCGCGCAACAGAATTTCGCCGCCTTCACTCTTGATCGTTCCGCCGGGCATATCCAGCGAAGACGCGCGAACCAGCTTGGCCACACCGTCCAGCGTCAACCCATAACGACGCAGATCGAATTCGGAAACTTCGATGGACAGTTCATAAGGACGGACGTAACTGAGATCGACTCGCGAAATGCCTGGCAATGCGGCGATATTCTCGCGCATGGTCTTGCCCAGTTCTTTCAGCGCCTTTTCATCGGTATCGCCCGACAGCGCAATGCGCATGACGGATTTGAACAGCGTGAACTTGGAGACCACCGGCTTCTCGGTTTCCACCGGCAATGTGTTGATGCCATCAACCTGGCTCTTGATTTCGTTCAGAGCAGCTGCCGCATCGACGTCGTCAGTCAGCTCCATTTGCACCATGCAGTGGCCTTCACTGGCGAAGGTGTTGAGCTTGTCTATGCCGTCGGTGCTCTTGAGCGTTTCTTCAATTCGGATGCAGACCCCTTCCTCTACTTCTTCCGGAGCCGCGCCGAGGTACGGCACACTGACGGTAATGACACGTGGGTCGATATTCGGGAATTGTTCCTGATTGATCGACGCGACACCGAGCAGGCCTGTCACGATCATCATGAACATCATCAGATTGGCCGCCACCGGATTGCCGACAAACCAGGCAATGACTCGTTCCATGGGTGCTCCCGTTATGCGTCAGGGGTGATGCTGGCAAATGCCGAGGGTGAGATGATCTGTCTGGTCAACCGTTGGCGCCGTCGATCGGTAGCACTACCGTGCCTTCGACGACGGTCAACATCGGTGAGATGCACACGCGCTCGCCGGCTTTCAGACCTTCGCGCAGCAGGACCTGGTCCTCGTAGAGTCGGAAGGGCTCTACTTCGCGCAGCTTGAGCGTGTTGTCAGCTTCGACCATCAGCAAGCGGTTGCCATCGCGCAGGGCGCTGCGGGGCAGAGAAACCGTTGCATCGACCATCAGGCCTTCGATCACTGCGTCCACAAACAGGCCAACCGACAGCGGTGCCGCACCGGGTTCGTTGGCGACCCGGGCGATGAGATGAACCATCCGGCTGGTCATGTCGATCTGTGAGTCGGTGCGGACGATGCGACCTTCCCACACGAGTTTGCGACCTGCGAATTCGGCTTTGAGAGTAACCTTCGGCTGTGCTTCGAGAGGCAGATCGCCAAGATGCTCGAGTGGCAGGTTCAGGTAAGCCAGCTGCCGATCTGCGACCGGCAGGCGAACCTCTACCGCATCGCTGGCGTAGAGGGTCGCGATGGGAGTGCCCTTTGAAAGATACTGGCCGACATCCACGTTC
>CAMDVY010000216.1 GCA_945878745.1 Klebsiella pneumoniae
TCGCGCGAGGTGCCGCCGAGGTTGATCTGAAGTCGCCCATCCCGGTTACCTTTGCTGCCCTTGATCTGATGGGGAAAGCCGAAACCCAACCTTTCGCCGGTCCGGAGGCGTCGACCAGCCAGCATGACCTGATCTACGCCGCAGCGCCGATAATGGCTCAGGGGAAGGTCGCCGGCATACTCTTCGTCGTCGTGGACAGCGCCTACTTCGGCGTGCCATTCGAAACAATGAACCCGTCCATTGGATCAGTGGAGCTGGTCCAGAGTTTCAGCGGGTCAACCCCGACCACGATTTTTCGATGGGGAGCCGGCGCTACCGGTGATCAAAAGGTTGATGCTCCAACAGCTAACCCAAACTGGGCGTTAACGTTCTTGCCTTCGATCGACGAAAGCAACCGAGCCACCGCGACCAGCTTGCTCGCGCCGCTGCTTCTTTGCCTGGCCGTCGTCCTGGGTGGTGTGTTCATCGCGTTCTCTCGGCTTGGGCGAAGTCTCACCGCAGATCTTGGAGCTCTGCTCGACTTCGGCACAAAGCTGATCAGTGAGGGCTCCGCAAAGGCTAACCGCTTCAAGTTCAGTTCGATTCAGGTTCTGGCCGCCACTCTGAGCAAGGCACAGCCAGCACCCCCTGGAGAGACAACTGCAGATGGCGGCGCAGGCCCCGCTCGAACAGCCAAGGCCTTGAAATCACGCTCACAAAGCAAGACTGGCGCTCGCATCAACGAACTCCTGGCAGAAAGCCGGGAGCGTGTCGACGAAACAGACTTTCTGGAAGTAACTCCCGGAGAGCCGCAACCAGCCAATAGCCATGGCATGCAGCTGCAGGAAAATCCAAGTCCAGCTGACCTCGGATTGAAGCTGGACCCGACGATTTTTCGGGCCTACGACATCCGCGGGATTACCACCACCAACCTGACGGCTGACGTCGTGTACTGGATCGGCAGAGCGTTTGCTTCGGAAGCGCTGGCTCTTGATCAGAACACCGTTGCCGTTGGGCGGGACGGCCGATTGTCCAGCGCACAGCTCCGTGACGCTCTGGCAAACGGTTTGAACGAAGGCGGGGTAGATGTGCTGGATATCGGCATGGTCCCCACGCCGTTGCTCTATTACGCAACACATGAGTTGAACACTGGTAGCGGCATCATGATCACCGGCAGCCACAACCCACCGGAGTACAACGGCCTGAAGATGGTTCTCGCTGGCGTGACCCTCGCCGAAGATCGTATTCAACGTCTGCTCAACAGAATCGAGAAGAATGATTTGACCCAAGGCCGCGGTGAAACCGAGGTCATCAGTGTCATTGATCGGTATCTGGGTCGCGTACTGGGGGACGTGGCCATCGCTGATCCGCTCAAGGTCGTCATCGACTGTGGCAATGGCGTCGCCGGCCTCATCGCGCCGAGACTGATTGAAGAAATGGGCTGCGAGGTAGTTCAACTGTACTGCGACGTGGATGGCAACTTCCCAAATCATCATCCCGATCCGGCCGAGCCTCACAACCTCGAAGACTTGATCACAGTGGTGCAATCCGAAGGCGCCGACATCGGGCTGGCTTTTGACGGCGATGGCGACCGACTAGGTGTGGTCACGAATCGCGGCGAGATCATCTGGCCCGACAAGCTAATGATGCTGTTCAGTCAGGATATCGTCGGACGCAACCCGGGGGCGGATATCATTTATGACGTCAAGTGCTCCCGGCATTTGAATACCTTGATCAGCGAATATGGTGGCCGACCAATCATGTGGAAGACCGGTCACTCGCACATGAAGGCGAAAATCAAGGAAACCGGCGCCCTCCTTGCCGGCGAGTTTTCCGGCCACATCTGTTTCGGCGAACGCTGGTATGGATTTGACGACGCGCTCTATTCTGCCGCGCGCCTTCTGGAAATCGTCAGCGCAGAAAGCCGCACAGTCGACGACTTGTTCGCACAATTCCCGGTCACCTTTTCAACACCTGAGATCAAGATCAACACCACTGACCGCGCCAAGTTCCAGATCATGGATCGTTTGCGCTCCGGCGCGAATTTTGGCGACGGTACAATTACGACGATAGACGGGTTGCGCGTTGACTATGCCGATGGCTGGGGCTTGATCCGTCCATCAAACACCAGTCCGGTTTTGTCACTGCGTTTTGAAGCCGATGGCCAGTCGGCGCTGCAACGCATTCAGATGATTTTCCAGAAACAGCTAACCGCCATTGACCCCTCATTGAAGATCGGATAACCCATGGATACCAACACTATTCACAACACCGCACGCGTCCTGGTCGAAGCGCTTCCGTACATACGTCGATTCCAGGGCTCTACATTGGTCGTCAAGTACGGCGGCAACGCAATGATCGAAGACAAGCTCTCAATCGAGTTTGCTCAGGACGTCGTACTGTTGAAGCTGGTCGGCCTTAATCCTGTCATCGTGCATGGCGGCGGCCCGCAAATCGGCGATTTGCTGAAGCGCCTGGGAATCGAGTCGAGGTTTGTCGATGGGCTGCGTGTAACCGACGAACAAACCATGGATGTTGTGCAAATGGTGCTGGGCGGTCTTGTCAACCAGGAGATCGTTTCACTCCTGAATCATCAGGGAGGGCGAGCGGTTGGAGTGACCGGCAAGGACGGCAACCTGATTCAGGCAAGGAAGTTCATGCTTGAACGTCGAACGGCGGATATGGAAGCGCCGGAGATCATCGACATCGGACATGTTGGCGAAATCGTCAACATCCAGACCGACGTTCTGACGACGTTGATGAGTTCAGGGTTCATTCCGGTCATCGCTCCAATCGGGGTCGGTGCTGATGGCGAGTCCTACAACATCAATGCTGACACGGTGGCTGGCAAGGTTGCTGAGTATCTGGGTGCGGAAAAGCTGATTCTGCTGACCAATACGCCAGGGGTTCTGGATTCAAACAAGCAGACCATCAGCGAACTCTCCCTTGCGCAGGTGGAACGCTTGATCGCCGATGGCACGATCGGTTCCGGGATGTTGCCGAAAGTCGAATGCGCGTTGGACGCTTTGTCAGGTGGTGTTGGCAGCGTACAGATCGTCGACGGCACCGTCTCACATGCTTTGCTCCTTGAAATCTTTACCGACACCGGTGTCGGTACGAAGATCAGCTGAGCCAGCGCCGTGCCCAGAGAACGCTCAACTCGAAAGCAACAGATTCTGGAATCGCTGGCGTTGATGTTGCAGGACAATCCTGGCGCGCGTATCACGACCGCAAACCTGGCAAAGCATGTTGGCGTTTCCGAAGCAGCGCTATATCGGCATTTCCCCAGTAAAGCCAAAATGTTTGAAGGGCTCATCGAGTTCATCGAGGAGAGCCTGTTCAGTCGCATCAACCGAATCCAGCGCAACGCGGAAAGCACAATCGCAAATAGTGCGGAGGAGCTCGCGCCGATCGATCAGTGCGGGGCCATACTGTCACTTATTCTGACGTTCGCGGAGCGAAACCCTGGTTTTGCCCGCCTGCTTGTGGGCGACGCTCTGCAGGGTGAAACGGAGCGACTTCGAATGCGGATGCGACAAGTTTTCGAACGTCTGGAAACTCACTTGCGTCAGGTCGTGCGTGCCGACCAGGAATCCCGCAAATCAGCTCCACCGACACCTGCGAATATTGGCGCGAATCTGCTGCTTGCTGCCGTGGAAGGACGGATCAATCAGTTTGTGCGCAGTGAATTCAAGTCTCTGCCCACCGTGGGCTGGCATGAACAATGGCGATTGCTCGGCGCAGCAGTATTCAACAAGGACCTCGCCTGAGAATTTCGCGTTCTTTCTGGAACTTGCTATCAATTTGATCATGTTCCTTCTGTCGATCGCGAACACTCTTCTCGAGCAATTTGATCTGTCCTTTCGCTCGATCAATGTTCTGCACCAGAATCGCTGACAATGTACTTCCGTTTCTTTCAGCGCGAGCGGCCTGAGCCAGCAGTTCAGCGTGTTGTCCACGCACTACGAGGAGATTGGCCTGGTCATTTGCTATTGCGGTCTGTAGCGCTTCAACAGCCTGTCCTTTGAAGCGATCAATATCAGCTTCCGTTTGATACATGGCTGTTACGCGCAAATAGCCTTCCCGACAAGCCCGATCTTCAGCTTCTTTTTGGCGCTTCTGTTTGCTCTGTGCCGGTGTCAGCTGGGGCGCGATGCGCAGAATCAATCGTCCGGCATCGTCCAAAACGTCGTATCCCAGCGGTACGCGGTCGTTTGGAATCGAATTGGAAATCTCTAATTTGCCTTGGGAGTTCACGAACCGATAAAGCCGCCCTGCTGCTTGCACACAACATGCGGTGAGCAGGACAACAATGAGCAGAGAAACACTCATCCACCGTCCAAGACCCGCTCGATTACGGGTGTTGCACGTATAGTTCTTGGCAAGGCCTCTCACGCTCATGTCCGTTTTCACGTCACACAGTGCATTTGACGATAGGCGACGATAGTGCTTCGCAGTTCTTCCTGGTTTTCAATTGTGCGGGTAGTTGCACCCAGGTAGTCGATCACATCCTTGATATTCACGATGCTGGTCACACGCAGACCGTGATCCCGTTCCAACGCCTGAGAGGCAGATTCCTGGCGACCCTCCAAGCGTTCCTCTCGATCCAGAGCGATGAGGATTCCGGACACTCGCGCACCTGCGGCCTCAATCAACATCTTTGACTCCAGCTTCGCTGTGCCATCCGTCACGACGTCATCAACGATCAGCACACTGCCCCGAAGGGGGGCACCGATCAGTTGTCCCCCTTCACCATGCTCTTTTCGTTCCTTTCGATTGAACGCAACCGGAAGATCCAGCTGATGGTCGGCGTTGGTCAGCGCAATGGCCATAGCCGTGGCAATGGGAATGCCCTTGTAGGCCGGTCCAAACAGAACATCGCATTGTAGAGCTTCTGACGTGAACGCGCGGGCGTAACTCTCGCCGAGCTGACGTAGCGCGCTACCGGACGAGATCGCACCTAGATTGAAGAAAAACGGACTTTGTCGTCCGCTCTTCAGCGTGAATTTGCCAAAACGAAGCACTCCTTCGCGCACCATCAGGTCGATGAACCCATGCTTCCAGTCCGGCAAGTGACTCACCCAAGTCTCCCTGTGATGGCGGCGCGCTGGCTGGAGATCAGCCCCTGGATGCCATGTTCAGCCAAATCCAGCAACCGATTCAACTCCGCCCGCGTGAACGTGGCCCCTTCCGCAGTTCCCTGCACCTCAACCAAACCGCCTGACTCCATCATGACGATGTTCATGTCCGAGCCCGCACGACTGTCTTCCGCGTAGTCGAGATCAAGCACCGGCTCACCGGCGAAAAGTCCCACAGAGACAGAGGCCACGAATTGCATGAACGCGTGCTGGAGCGACGCTTTTGTCAACGCGTCAAACACGGCAACCGCTGCGCCCGTTATGGAAGCAGTTCTTGTTCCCCCGTCGGCCTGCAGTACGTCACAGTCGATCTTGACCGTGCGTTCACCGAGTTTGTCGAGATCAACGGCCGTGCGCAAACTTCGCCCAATAAGACGCTGAATCTCCAACGTTCGCCCGCCCTGCTTGCCCCGCGCAGCCTCTCGGTCGGACCGAGTGTGCGTCGAGCCTGGCAGCATTCCATATTCTGCCGTCAGCCAGCCCTTGCCGGAGCCTCGCAGAAAAGGCGGCACGCCGTTTTCTATACAAGCAGTGCAGAGCACCCGCGTGTCCCCAAACGACGCCAGCACCGAGCCGCCTGCATGTTTGGTGAACCCGCGAGCCAGTGATACCTGGCGCATTTCGGACGGTAATCGGCCGCTTGGCCGCTTTGACTGCATGTTTGCTCTTCTTAAGTTGTGAATTGG
>CAMDVY010000217.1 GCA_945878745.1 Klebsiella pneumoniae
GCAAACGCAACCGCAGCCAGCAACTACATCTGGCGTGGACTGACGCAAACGGAAAACGAAGCAGCCATATCGGGTGGACTCGATTACACCCACGACAGCGGCTTTTATGTAGGCACGTGGGTCTCCAACGTCAATTTTGGCGCCGGTGATCCGTACTCCTACGAAAACGACATCTATGGCGGCTTCAGCAAAACCGTCGGCGAAGTGACCTACAACGTCGGCTACATGTATTACAACTATGACAAGGCTGCGAACTTTGACTTCGGCGAAGTCTACGGTTCGATCGCGGTTGCAGGTTTCACATTCAAGGCTGCATCACTCGTACACACCGAAGCAGATGAGGCGCCCGGTCAGGACTTTGGTTTCGCTGAGCAGTTGTATCTGTCCGCGGACTACGTGATCGATGCCGGCAACGACATCGACGTCGGCCTGCATGTCGGTTACCACGACGGTGAGTTCATGGAAGCGTTCAACGGCGTTGACGGCGACTACCTCGACTACGGTGTTTCCATCGCCAAGTCAGGCTTCAAGCTCCTGATCAGCGACACCAACGTCAAAGGTCCGGTTGCTGACGGTGCCTTTGACAACAGCCAGGTGAAATTCGTCGTGTCGTACACGATGAACTTCGAGATGTTCTAGGTTCCTCGGGCACAGTGCATGGATGCACTCTGTGACCGATCTGCCTCATCGCCAGAGGCATGGTTTGAAGTTGATGGAGCGGCAACGGATTGCTGCTCCAACGCCTGCGCGAGCCCTGTGTAAACCCGAGCAGAACGGCTTCCTAGCCGTTACCATCGCCTTGATCGACTTCGCTCAAGGATTTCTGCCAATGCTTCGCCTCATCACCGCAGCCACTGCGTATGGCTGGCTTTCCTTCGCCATCGCCAACCCTGACCAGCTCGCTATCGGCCAATCGATCTATGCGGCACAGTGTGCCTCCTGTCATGGCGCCACGCTCGGCGGCTCCGCGCACGGCAGCGAGTTGCGCGGCAAGCCCTTCATGGACAAGTGGGCGAGGAAGAACTCCCTGGAGCTGCTGCAATACAACAAGGCCAACATGCCCCCGGGCGGTGGTGCCGGGCTGCGTGAGGAGGATCATCTGGCCCTCATTGCCCTGATTCTGTACAGCAATTCCATTGTTCTACCGCTGACACCACTGGACACCACGACCAGCATTTCGATCGCCACGGGCGAGGTGACCCTCGCCGATGGCGAGGCACTCGACTCATGGTCAGACGCCAGCACCATCAATGACATCGCCAAGAGCAGGTCCGCGTTCATCAATCGTCCAATCAGGAATTTCCGAAGGGTCACGCAGCAGATGCTGAACGATCCACCGAAGGAGGATTGGCTGTCCTGGCGCCGCACGCTCGATGGCAGCGGCTACAGCCCCTTGCAACAAGTCAACGCAGACAACGTCAACACGCTGCAACTGGCGTGGGTAATTGCCATGCGCGATGGCAGCAACCAGGGTACGCCGCTGGTCCATGATGGCATCATGTATCTCACCCATCCCGGCAACATCATTCAGGCGCTGGACGCGGCGACCGGTGATGTCATCTGGGAATACGCGTACAGCTATCCACCCGAATCACAGACCCTCGGTGGGCCCACCAAGAACATCGCCATCTATGGTGACAAGCTGTTTCTTTCTACCTATGACGCCGCCATCGTTGCCATCGACGCACGCACCGGCGAGCAGCGCTGGCGAACGGTCAAGGCAGACTACAAGCTCGGTTATACCCACACCGCAGGTCCCATTGTCGGTGATGGGGTTGTCATCAGCGGCATCAACGGGTGCGAACGTTACAAGCAGACCGGCTGTTTCATCACCGGGCATGACGCTGACACGGGCAAGGAACTGTGGCGCACGTCGACCATTGCGTTGCCTGGCGATGATGGAGACCAGACCTGGGCCGGCACGCCTGCAGAGTTTCGCGCTGGCGGCGACATGTGGATCGCCGGCAGTTACGACCCGCATCTGAATCTTTTTTACATCGGTACCGCCCAGGCGAAGCCATGGGTTGCCGCAAGCCGCGGCATGTCGACCAGAGATGCCGCGCTCTATACCAACTCGACCCTGGCCATCGAGCCGAAAACCGGCCGAATTCGCTGGCATTTCCAGCATGTACCCGGGGAGACCATCGACATGGACGTCGGCTTCGAACGTGTACTCGTGGATGGGAAAGGTGACCGCTGGGTCTTCACGATCGGCAAGGATGGCGTGTTGTGGAAACTCGATCGCACCAACGGACGCTATCTGGGTCACGTGGAAACCCTGCCACAAAATCTGTTTGCATCGATCGACGGCAAGACCGGCCTCGTCACCTACCGACAGGACATCATCGACGCAAAGATCGGCGATCCCATCAAGACCTGCCCGGGAATCTACGGTGGACACAACTGGCAGTCGATGGCATTCAACCCCCGGACCCGCAGTCTCATCATCCCACTCCATCAACTCTGTTCCGACCTGGTTGGACGTACTGTGGATCGCGCTGTGGGAGCAGGTGGTTACGGCGGTGACTCTCGCTCCTACGAAATGCCATCCGCGAAGGGTAACCTCGGCAAGCTGGTGGCATATGACGTCGACGCGCTGACAGAACAGTGGACACATGAGCAGCGCGCCATGTTCATGACCGGCGTTTTGACCACCGCCGGTGGCCTCGCCTTCGTGGCCGACCTGGATCGCCGGTTCAGCGCTTTCGATGCCAGCTCCGGCAAGATCCTCTGGCAAGCCAGGCTTGGTGCGCCGGGTCATGGCTACCCGATTTCCTATGGCGTGGATGGCGCGCAGTACATCGCCGTGCCAACAGGCATGGGCGTATTCCGGGCCATGACCGCCGTCATCAGTCCGGACATCAACCAGCCCGCCAATGGACAGGCACTGTATGTCTTTCGATTGCCGAAGCAGTAGTCTGTTCAACTAACCTCAATCAGACAACAATTTCGCAACACAACATAATGCGAAGGGGTGTTCAGAGCTTCGGAACGATTGACCGCTGAGAGAGAAGGGATAACAGCGGACATCAAACTGTAAGGTCACAACCGATGGAGTTGGCAGATTCTATCAACTGTAGGAGCGATCTCCTGATCGCGATCTTTCATGAATCCAACAATCGCGGTCAGAGACCGCTCCTACAATGAGACCATCGCTGAAGTGGGGAGCGCTAACCGACGTTGCGATGGGTGGTGTGTCTGAAACTCTGCGGATTATTGTCGAAACAAGGCTAACGACACAGGTGGAACCTGCTGAAGCCGATCGTCAGTACTTCCCTCTGGCCACGCCAATCAGCCAGAGCAGGGCACTCAACAGCGCACCAACGCTGGTTATGCCGACCAGTTTTCGCCAGATCGACTCCATCGGCTGAACGATGGCAAACGAATCGAGATAGATGGTTTCGCAGGCACCATTACCGGTGTCAGTGCGAACGGTGCTCGAACCACGATGGAAGCCGTCCTGGTTGGAGTATTCGGCCAGATAACCGGTGAGGTGGATCTGGTCGCCGACTTCCACGCCCTCTATCGCCGAGCGGATGGACGGCTTCTCCGTCAGCAAATGGTTGTTTGAAAGCTGGCCCATCTCGAATGCCCGCCACAATTCACGGGTGGGCGCTTCGACATAACAGGTGAACTGCGCGTTCCGGAACTCATACAGATTCAGTTTGAGCTCACGGGCATTTCTGCCCCAGATCACACAGAGGTCCGCAACATTCAGGTGATCATTCCACAGTCGATGCAGCCTGAACTTGCCGTCATGGTGCCGGAATGAAACGACCAACCCATGGAGGTCATAAGTGAAGAGTGGCTGGATCCGATACTCGACATCATTGGCCGTGACATTGAACGGGTCTTTGCGGGTCGCCCGCTGAACGGGTTCATCGTCAAGCCTGGATTGAATCGGCATTGGCTCGGAAAACTCATCGTACTTCCAGCAGGAAGCAAGCAACACTGCCGTCGACAGCCAGAATATCGTCTTCAGCAGTGTTGCCATTCCACATCATCCAACGAGCCGAATCAGCGGCACACCGAAGTTGTCTCCCTTCAATATTCTGATCAGCGCATTGGGGACATTGTCGATCCCCTGCAGGATGTCTTCCGCGTAGGTCATCTCGCCGGCCCGCAGGAGCGTGGACAGACGGGATAACGCCTCGTCGTAACGATGGGCAAAATTGGATACAAAATAACCCGCCATCGATGCCTGCCTGTACACCAGGTTGAAGTAATTCTTCGGGCCATACCAGTTCAGATCGTTGTTGTACTGAGAGGTTCCTCCACAGAGCACGACCCGCGCGCCAAACGCGATCTGACCAAGCACCGTGTCGAGCATTTCCCCTCCGACGTTGTCGAAGTAGATGTCGATGCCACCTGGACAGAGTTCCTTCAGACGCGCTTCGACATTTTCTGTCTTGTAGTTGATCGCCGCATCGGCCTTCAGTGTTCCAGTCAACCAGTTGCACTTCGGATCACTGCCCGTGATGCCGATGACTCGACAACCCTGGATGCGTCCTAACTGACAGACCAGCGCACCAACGCTGCCCGCTGCGGTCGAAACAACGAGCGTGTCGCCTGGTTTGGGACGCGCGTATTCCGTGATGCCGAAATAAGCGGTCGTACCACTGCTGCCCAGCACATGCATGAGCGTGGTCTCTGGCAGTCCTTCCGGGGCCTTCACACGCTTCACCGCAACACGGCGTCTGGGATCAACAACGGAAAAGAGCTGCCAGCCAAGCTCTCCCTGCACCAGATCGCCTTCCTTGAAATCCGGGCTGCGCGATTCGATCACCCTCGCCAGACCGCCGCCGTACATGGTGCGGCCCAGTGGATAAGGTTTGCCGGTGATACCACCGGACACCAGGGCCATCCGCATGGGCGGGTTGACCGTCAGATAGTGATGTTCAAGCAGCACCTGGCCATCGGCTATCGGCGCAACTGTTTCTTCTTCCATCGCGAAATGCTTCTGTTCGACTTCAACCTCGGGTCGCGATTTCAGCACCCACTTCCGGTTCGTTCTGGCCATGTCGTTTTCCCTGCACAGATGAATGACTGGTCGCGAGCTTACCGTTCTGGCGGATCAGCTGGCTACCGGCGCGCTCAAGTCAGGTGTCACCGCCAGGCACTTGGGACATACTCTGAACCAACAGTTTTTCCTCAGGCTCGACAGGCTGGACAACATGAAAAGACGCACCTTCGTATCTACCAGCACCATGGCACTCGCAGCAGCTTCGACCGGCATGTTGAGTGCCTCGCGAAGTTTCGCGGCGACGGACAATCAACCCTGGGGCGCAAGCAAAAGTGCCGACGCCTATCTTGCGGGGAACTTCGGCCCTGTCACCGAAGAGATCACTTCGACGACGCTCGAAGTGCTGGGTGAGATTCCAACGGATCTGCGCGGTCGATATCTGCGCAATGGTGCCAATCCGCTTGGGCCCGTGGATTCCAGCAAGCATCACTAGTTCGGGGGCCAGGGTATGGTCCATGGGCTTCGTCTCGATGGGGGCAAGGCAGACTGGTACCGCAACCGCTGGGTGCGTTCGGCAAAAATGGTGGAGTCCTTGGGTGAAGACCTGGCCGGCCGCACCTTGGGCGGCTGGGACAGGGTCCGTGCGGCGACACCCATGCGGGCCTACTGGAAACGCGTGTGGCATCTCACCGGAATGCCATTCCCAAACCCCATGCATCTCATGTTGCAGTCCACCAATCCGCTGGGTACGGCCGTGAAGGCGGCAGAACGTCAGGGTGAGGTTGTGGCAGATGCAGTGCTGCGTCGATTCCGCGAACACATCTTCGTTTTCGGGAT
>CAMDVY010000218.1 GCA_945878745.1 Klebsiella pneumoniae
CTCCCACCATATCGGCCTGCATCGATTGGCCCCTGTGCTCAAGGACTTCGCCAGAGCTTTTCCCGGGGTCAGCCTCGATATCCATTTCGAAGACTCGGAAGCCGCGCACGAACTGGTCCGATCAGCAAGTCGGGAACTGGCGGTGGTCACCCTGGACCCACAGGGTCCGAAGGAACTGGCTTATGAACCCATATGGCCAGACCCGTTGGACTTTGTCATTGCAATTGATCATCCGTGGGCAACGCTCTCGACCATGGATCTGGCAACACTGACGCTCGAACCCGCCATCCTGCCGGACCTGTCGACCTACACCGGTCGACTGGTCGCCGGTCTCTTTGAACAACACGGACATAACCTCCGCATCTCCATGTCCACCAACTATCTCGAGACCATCGGTATGCTGGTGGCCGCCGGCCTCGGCTGGAGCGTGTTGCCTCGAACCCTGCTCAATCCAGGACTTGCGCACCTCAACATCGAGGTCGATGTACCCGTGCGGATGCTGGGCGCGGTGACGAACCCGGCGCGAACAATTTCCAATGCCGGGCAGGCTTTCTTGACGGTATTACGGCGGCACCAGACCCTGCCCGCAGTGAACTGAGACGACGGTCACGCTCAATCTCTCTATTCGACGGGATACTGCCAACCTACCGACAGGAATTCGGTGCTGGCTTGTCTGAACGAAATACAGAACGTGTCGCGCTCACGTTTTTCATGAAGCGCTCTTCGCAGCTGCTGTGGGGAACCATCCTGATGGCTTTGCTGTTGGCAGGCTGTCAGGCCGTGGTGCCTATAACGACGCCAATTGTTTTTGATACAGATCCTGCACCGAAAGTCGTGCGTAAAAAGCCTCGTCACGTGGCCAAAACCGAAGTCGAGCCCGCCGAGCCCGTGGCTGTGCGCGGACCCGTCACCCTCGTTGTCAGCAGCGACACCCCAGCCTATCGGGCCGTTGCCGAAGCGTTCATTCGTAACTGGACGGTTGAGGTGCGCACGGTGTGGCTCGACCAGGAACCACACGCCGACAAGCTGATCCACGAACTCGAAGCAACGCCGCCACAGGCAGTAGTAGCCATTGGTGAACCTGCACTGGCTGCACTCTCGGCAAGTAGTCTCCCCGTCATTCACGCCCAATCCTTCCAGGACAAACATTCTTCTCGCGGTGTCGACGCGATGCCGAACCCTGCGGCACAGCTGCGCGCATGGGTCGCACAAGAACCCGCCATTCACCGCATCGGCATCATCACCGGTGCATCGTTTGGCGGCCAGATGCAGGCACTGGCTGACGCCGGCACCGCTCTCGGACTTGAAATGACCACACGCCAGGTCAGCTCTGACAAGGAAGTTCTGTTCGAATTCCGCCGCCTGGTGCCTGCACTTGATGGTTTTATCTTCCTGCCCGATGACAGCGTACTCAGCCCGGGTGTCATCCAGGAAATCATCAGCCATGGTCGCAGCAACGGCATTCAATTCCTCGCTTACAACCAGCTGCTGCAAACACTCGGCGCTCAGTATCTGGTGACCCAGGACGCAGAGGACGTCGCAGCTGGGCTGGTTCAGCTGATCAACAACCCCGAGCATCAGACCCGTGCAGTGACCAGTTTTTACCTGCAGGACAAGTCCGGCAGCCAGAGGATCGATGTCGATGGCTGAGCGCGATTTCCGTGACCATTCTGGCCCACTGACAACCCATCCCACGCTCAAACCCAGGAGCCTGGTCAGCGAAATCCTGGCCACCCAACTGGCCTTTGCCGCGGTGGTCGGGTTGATCGCGGTGGTCGGACTGTGGGTAATTTCCAACTACGTCCTGCGTGACAACCTGACCAAGTGGTCCGCGCGCTGGGTTTCCGAACTGGAAACGCTTGGCGCCGGGCTTTACATCGAGGGCGACGACACGGGGTTACTGGCCCTGCGCACTTACCTGGATCGATACGACGAACTGCTGTACATCCGTTACTACAATCCGGATGGCGAACCGCTGTACGTTGAAAGCAACGGTGATCGCATTCCATTCAATCCGCTCCCGGTGCGGGCCATCCGCGAATTGCGACAGAAGGCAGGCACGGATGAGCCACAGGTTCTGGATGACAAGGAATCACCCCAGGTCAGGTTGAGCAAGGCAATCGTTACCGAATCGCTAACCGGTGGAGACCTCTTCGCCGCACAGAAACTTGAAGACTTGAAAACGGAAACCAAGGTGATTGGTTTCGTCGAAATCGGTCTCGACTTCAGTCGCTACGACCAGGATCTGTTCGGCAGCGTGCTGGTTGGCAGCATCAGTGTGGTGATTGCTTTTCTGGTCCTTACTGCCTTGGGACGAACAGTCATCGTGCGTGGACTGTTACCGCTCTCTGCGCTGGAGTTGCCGCTCAAACGTCTTGCTGCTGGCGATCTCGATGTCAACGTGCCGACGTCAAGTCACAGCGAGATCACCGCGATTGGCAATGCGCTCAATGCAGCCGTTGCGTCCATCCGGGAACGGGATCAGCATCTACGAAAGCTGGCCAGTTATGACCAGCTGACCGGCCTCGCCAATCGCCGCTACTTCCTTGAGCGCGCACAGCAGATGTTTACGGATCACAGTGGCGCGGTCCTGTTCATCGACCTGGACCAGTTCAAGTACGTCAACGACACCCTGGGACACACCGGTGGTGATCTGGTACTGGCGCAGGCCGCTGAACGTCTTCGTCAGGCTGTTCGCGCCGGCGACTTGATCGCGCGTGTGGGTGGCGATGAATTCGTAATGTTCATCCAGCACGTGGACAGTCGACGGGCACTGGCCATTGGCACCCAGATTCTGACTGACCTCAAGGAGTATCCGCTGACCCAGGACGGGAAGACATTCAATGTCGGGTGCAGCATCGGTATTTCGATGGTCGAACAGAACAGTCCATTCACTTCTACCGAAATCGTTTCGCACGCCGACCTCGCCTGTCGTCAGGCCAAGACGGAAGGTCGGAGCCGTGCCTGCATCTACGAACACTCCGGCAACGACCTCGGTGCCATCCAGAGCGAAGTGAAGTGGCAACAACGGCTGAAACAGGCCATCAAGAACGACGAATTCGAGTTGCACTATCAACCGATCCTGCATGTCGCCACCAACAGCATCCGACATTACGAAGCCCTGATACGGCTTCGTGACGGCGACACGCTGATTTTCCCTGACACTTTCCTCAACGCCGCGCGACGCTTCGGCCTGATGACCGACATTGATCAATGGGTCATCAGTCGCGCCATCGCCGAACTCGCCGAACTGCGCAAGACGCGACCCGAGGTGAAATTCGGCATCAACCTGACTGGCAGCACATTCATCGAAGGAGGCTTTGCTGACTTCGTGGGCAAACTCCTCGACAAACATCGTGTGCCTGCCACCAGTGTGATCTTCGAAATTACCGAGCAGGTCGCCATCGGCAGCTTCTCCGACGCGGTGCCACAAATCAAAGAGCTGGTCGATCGTGGCTGTGAATTTGCCGTAGACGACTTTGGCACGGGTTATTCGTCTCTGAGTTACCTCAAGCGACTGCCCGTTCAGTACATCAAGATCGATGGTGTCTTCATTCGCAAGCTCGCGGAAAGCGAAGTCGACCAGACCATCGTGCGCGCCGTGGTCGACATTGCGAGGATCATGGGCAAGAAGACGGTGGCCGAGTTTGTTGGCGATGAGCAAACCTTCGAATTGATCAAGAAGATCGGGATTGATTACGCTCAGGGGTACTTCATCGGCAAGCCTGCCAGAGAGATTGTCGCGTTATCCACCCCGCAGATCATCGAGCTGACGACCAGAAGCGCTCGATCGTCCTGATCTTGCTGGCACTGACCCGCACTACTCATGAATGGTGCGGACCATAAAGCGGTTCCGCGACGTCCCATCAGCCGATTTGGCCTCGCCCTCTCAAGTAGTGATCCATCACCACCAACGCCATCATCGCCTCAGCAATCGGCACCGCCCTGATGCCTACACAGGGGTCATGACGCCCTTTGGTCACCACGTCCACAACATTTCCATGCACGTCCTGGCTCTTGCCGGGTGTGGTGAGGCTCGAGGTCGGCTTGAGCGCGATGCGCGCGATCAGGTCCTGACCGGAAGTGATGCCGCCCAACACACCGCCGGCGTGATTGCTGGTAAAGCCGTTGGCGTCCATCTCGTCCCGATGTTCGGTGCCCTTTTGGCGCACCACATCAAAACCATCACCGATACCGATGGCCTTTACCGCATTGATGCCCATCAGCGCGCTGGCAAGGTCTGCATCCAGTTTGCCGAACACAGGCTCGCCCAGCCCGATCGGCATGCCGGTTGCAACCAGTGTCACCTCGGCGCCGACCGAGTTGCCCTCGCGCCTTAACAAATCTATCAACGTGGCGATCTCGTCAACTCGCGCTGGATCGCCACAGAAAAAAGGATTGTTTCCCACTGCATCCCAGGTCCGCAGCTCAAGGTCGAGAGAGCCGATGGCTGACAGATAACCGCGAATGTGTACACCGGCTTGTTCAAGCAAGAACTTTTTCGCGATCCCACCGGCAGCGACACGCATCGCCGTCTCCCGCGCTGATGAGCGACCGCCGCCGCGGTAGTCACGGTTGCCGTATTTGTGGTGATAGGTGAAGTCGGCGTGGGCAGGCCGAAAGACATCCTTGATGGCTGTGTAGTCCTTGCTCTTCTGATCGACGTTTTCGATCAACAGGCCAATTGACGTGCCTGTCGTTCGTCCTTCAAAAACACCGGAAAGAATCCTGACTTGATCAGGTTCCTGACGCTGCGTGGTGTATCTGGATTGGCCTGGGCGTCTACGGTCGAGGTCCTTCTGCAGATCGGCCTCCGTGAGTGCAAGGCCAGGCGGACAGCCGTCGACTATGGCGCCGAGTGCAGGCCCATGGCTCTCGCCGAAGGTAGTGACCACAAAAGCCTGGCCAAAAGAGTTGCCTGCCATGAAAAACTTGCCGGTAAATTCAGGCCCGCAGTATGTAAATCCGGCGCGCTGACAGCAAGCCAATCGACAGGCTGCTGAGCGCCTGCCGGCCGGTTAGGTAAGGTCAGGTCAGGTCAGTCGGTGACTCGTCGATGTGGCAGAACGAGTTCGATACGACCCAGTCGCTCCTCACGGGGTAACAAAGGACCAGCGCCAAATGGCACCAGCGTCGGCCCGCCTGCCGTCTCACCCTCCCCCTTCAGCGCCAACGTCGCAGCTTCGGCACACGCAGACGAGCGTTTGATCGTCGCCTCGGCCGGACCTGGGGCGTAGAGATGGCAGACCACGTAGATCGTTTCCTTCCTGAGTGTTCCAAGGTGCTTGCCAATGTCCTGAAGTACCTCAACAGTCTTGGCCGGTAGCGTCCCGCTGACTGCTGGAGTCGCGCCCTTGACGACGACATGACCCTGGCTGCCGAGCGTCTGAACCATGCGCAGACCACTGGACGCCGCCACGCTATCCGCCGTCGCCAGCAGTCGAATCATCACCAGAACCCGCCGATTGCCTCGCTCTATGACATACAGCGACACCAATCCTTCAGCCCGTTGACCTGCCAGGTAAAACTGATCCGCATCAGGCCCATAGAGGATCGCCTGACCAAACACCTGATTGGCCCACTGAGCGCTGCGCCCACAATCCCGGCCACGGCAAGAGAAGCGCACGTCGTTGACAGCGACGACCTTTCGATAGTGTGCAATCACGGTTTCCAGCGGCGTTTCTGCAGGTATCTGATAAATAGCGACGGTCTCGCGTGCATTGACACGAACCTCATCAGCCACCTTCAAGTCACGACGAATCTTCTCGACGTGCGAAACGATGAATTCGTGTTCCCGAGG
>CAMDVY010000219.1 GCA_945878745.1 Klebsiella pneumoniae
AGTCATCTGCGACACTTGCGCCCCAGACACCTGCGTTGTTGATGAGTATGTCGATGCTGCCGAATGCTGCCTTGGTGCCGTCCACCACAGTGCGGACGTCCGCGGGAATGGACACGTCAGCCTTCCAGCCCACGCTCTTTACGCCGAGCTTCTGCAATTCGCCCGGCAAGCCTGCGATGTCGTCGCGAATATCGCAAACCGCAACGTTGACCCCGGCGTTGGCGAGGGCTTTTGCGTAGGCGTTGCCGAGACCGACGGCGGCGCCTGTCACAATCGCGTTTTTACCTTTGAGAGACATGATCTAGTCCTCCACGATGATCGCGGAAGCCGGGCAGACGACTGCCGCTTCCCGCGCGTGTTTGATGAGTTCAGGTGTATTGAGTTCTCGAGCGAGAATCTGCGGGTCACCGCCATCGCTCATGCGGAACAGTTCCGGATGGTTGTAGTAGCACTCGCCCGCGCGAACGCAGGCTTCCAGATCGATGCGTACTTTCACGACCACCCCCTCAGCGTGTCTTCAACCACAGTTCGTTGGGTGCGCGAAATCCACCTGAATCGATGGATGGCGACGTGATGCCTGGATGCACCGCATCACGAGCCTGTGGCGTGCCCAGTGCCTCCAGCAATTTGGTGCAGGCAATCTGGGATTCCTGCCGGGCCATGGCGTAACCCATGCAAAAATGCTGGCCGATGCCAAAACCGAGGTGCCCGGGTTTGCTGTCCTTGTATCGACCGGAGCGGTTTTCCCGGCCCATGTGCAGGTCATCCCGGTGGATGTCGAAGGTGTCGGGATCCTTGAACACCCGTTCATCGCGATTGCCAGCACCCAGATAAAGGATGACGCCAGCGCGCTCGGGGATGACGCGGTCATGCATGACCACTTCACGGGTCGTGTGACGGAACTGCGCGTGAACTACGGCGTCATAACGCATCATTTCCGTAAACACGTTTTGCCACAGATCCGGATCCTTCGCGACATCGGCGAGCTGATCCGGGCGCGTGTAAAGCATGTGATACCACATGTTGGCGATGGCCTTGTCCGTGGTGTCACCACCGGCGGCCAGCAACAAGGCTACAAAACCCTTGACCTCTTCGGGCGTCATGCGGCTGCCTGCCAGTTCTGCATTGCAGATGCGGGACAGCAGATCTTCGCCATCCTTGCCGGTGCGCTCCTTGATCAACGGGTCGATGTAAGCCCACATCTCGTTGCGGGCGGCGATGCCTCGTGCCAGATGCTCACCCCCAAACCCCAGACCAGCAATCAGCGCCTGGTACCACTCGACGAAGGTGTCCTCGTCTTCACGCGGCAGACCGAGCATGTTGGAGATGACGCGGATCGGCACCTGACTGGAGAATTCCTTCACCAGCTCAAACGTCGGTTTGTGCTTGAAGCGCTCGATCACCTCGGTGCTGATCTGATGGATCATGGGGATGAAGTCGTCGAGCTTCTGACCAACAAACTGACCGGCGACGATGTTGCGCAACCTGCGGTGTTCGTCGCTGTTGCCATACTCAAGGATGTTTGGACCGAATACATGATTGGTGCCGAACTTGTACGGGCCATCGGGCTTGTACACGGCGCGATCAAAGCTGGTGCTGTCCTGAAACACCGCATCGACATCCCAGTAACGACTGACGATCCAGCGATTGTGAAACCGGTCGTGGAAAATCGGGTGATGGTCGCGCAGTCGCTGGTACAACTCGAACGGGTTCTTCTGGAACGCAGGACCATCGAATTCTCGGGGATCTATCTCATGCGGCAATGCCGTCTTGATCGCTTCAGCCATGATGTTGCTCTCTCGTATCGAAAAATTCCTTCGCTGCTCGTCCCTTGGAAGAGCACCTAAAAAGTGACAGGCAAACTCCAGCAGGTCAGTGACTCACCAACCCGAAGGCTGCGCGTCGTGGGTACGAAACCCGCTTTCAATCGCAGATCCGGAAGTGCCTGTGTCAGTGCCCAGCCGGCAGTGACCGCCGTATCGCGCGTGAGCGCATATAACGATCGCGGTCGATCTTCGGGGACGGCAGGATGGAGCGTCGGTCGACCAAGCCCGAAGGTGATGCCCTGTGGCAAACCATCGGCGCGGAACTGGCCGCGCGCTTCGCGGTGGCAAATGTCGCGACGATTGGCAATGAAGGTGTCCGCGTCTTTGAAAATCCTGGGGTCTCGATTCGCCGCGAGGGCAGAAATGCGCATGAGTCCACCCGTTGGAATCAGTCGTCCGAATCGTTCTACCTCGTGCCGCGCAAATCGTTCGGCGGTGATCACTGGTGGTGAGTGGCGGAGTGTTTCCAGCCAGGCGATTTTCAGGGCCAGTCGATCCTGACGAACGCGCGCCAGTGTTTCAGGCTGCATCAACAGGTTCATGAACAGATTGGCAAGACCACCATGCAAGGTCTGATGGTCAGCCTCAAGCAAAGTCGTCACCAGATCAGCAGCACTACCGCCAACGGAAGCGACTGCAGCCAGCACACTCGTATCCGCGTCGCTGCATGTCCTGAGCTTTGGCGTGAAGTAGTCAACCAGCTCTCGCAACGCCTGTTTGCCGGCGATTTGTGAGGGCGCGTACCACTGTACGCCGCGCTTGGCGCGCCAATACCGTACCGCAAATGCGTCCAGCTCCGGGTCCGGAATCTCCAGCATCTTGCCCAGCAATCGAAGGGGCAGCTCCAGGGCAAAATCGCGCGCCAGGTCGGTGCCGTTTTTGTTGAAGCCCTCAATCAACTGTTCAGTCAGCGGGCCTGCATGGGTGTCCAGCGTCTTGGACCAGGCCCATAACACTGGCAGTTCCTGTCCCAGATCACGCCCGAAATCCTGCAGGTTGTAGTACCACAGCTTGCTGCGGGTTTCGAAGTTCGCCTCGTCGCTGAAGATCGACGTGACATCGTCGTAGCGCGTGATCCAGTAGCAGTTATTGATCCAGTCACGAAAACACGGGTAGTTTTCTCGCAGGATCGACACGTACTTGTATGGATTGGCGGCGTAGTCCGACGACGCAAGGTCTGAACCATTGATCTTTTCGGTCGACTGACCAACACGTTCGCGCTGGTGGATTTCGTAGGAACGATAACCCTGGCCGCCGTGATTGAAGCGGGGAACGGCAACACCGTTGCCGCCGACAACAGAAGTTTCAGCAACATCGTTCATGCGCGATCGTACTCCAGCCACAACTGCGGAACACGGACGATGCCGATCGGGGCCAGCGACTTGCCGTCGATGTCCTTCGGCATGCGATCTTCGGTGATGCGAACGTTCTTGAGTCGCGATTGCAGGATCTTCGAACCTTCGACAGCTTCCTGGTGTGAAATCCAGGCGCCGGGACACAGATGAGGACCCACGCCGAACGCCATATGGGAGCAACGACCTTCTTTCATGAAACCGCTGCGCAACAGCTTGCCGCTATAGAGGTCAGCACGGAAGACGTCGAACTTCTCCGGGTCCTTGAACACACGATCATCGTGATTGGCGGAGAAATCCACCATTTCCATCAGCGAGCCAGCCGGTACATGCAGACCATGCATCTCCAGGTCGAACGTGTTGTGTCTGGGTTGTCCGCCAATGGGTGAGGAATTACGCAGGGTTTCGTGGAATGCTCGATCCCAGTTTTCGGGGCTCGTGCCCAACGCCGCAAACTGATCCGGGTGCTGGAGCAGCAGATACCACATGTTGGTGATGGCACCACGGGTGGTTTCACCGCCGGCAGCCACGATCAAGGCGATGTTCGAGGTAATTTCTTCGGTCGACAGGAAGTCACCATCGATCCTTGTCTCGCACAGTTTGGTGATGATGTCCTTGCCGATGACGTTGCCTTCCTCATCCTTCAGGAACGCGGGCTTGCGACGTCGCTCTTCGACGATGTCCTGCACGTAGTCTTCCAGGCTCTGGCGTGCTTCGAGTCCTTGTTTGTGGGTCTGTGAACCGCCAAGGCCCGACATCATCGAGTTGTACCAGTAGTAGAACTGCTTCTGTGCTTCCTGGGGAAATCCGAGCACCTCACAGACGACGCGCACTGGAAATTCATTGGCGAAAGCCATGCCGAGCTCGACGTAGCGTTTGTTGCCTTCGTCGATGACATAGCCGGTGTCCAGCTGGTTATCCCAGTCATTGATCATGTCTCGGGCCAGACGCTGGATGGACGGTACACGCAAGTCCAGGCTCCGACCGACGAGATGCTGGCCATAGAGATTGCGTCGACGTCGGTGTTCGACTCCGGATAGTTCGAGCTGGGTATTGCCGAGCACCCCCGAGGAGCTGCCCTTGGGAATGGTGTTGAAACCCTCATCATCAAAGTAGCTGCGCCAGACATCTTCGTAGCGGGTGACGTAGTACGTGTTGTGCAACTTGTTATGAAACAGCGGGTAGTGGTCCCGCAGGATGCGGTAGTAGGGATAGGGGTTACGCTGGAATTCGCGAGAGTGCATGATGCGCGGATCGAAGAGTGGCTTGCCGCTGGCATCGTACCCCATGTCCACCGCCTGGCCGACGGGCATCAGCGGGAAGGTGATGGCACCACCTGGGTCGGTTGAGTTGATATCGGCATCAAGTTCGCTCGCGAAATCCCGCAGTGCGTCCATATCAGTGATCCCCTGGGAAAGTTGAAAGGCTCAACCTGTAAGCTAACCCGCGCGCGGCGGCGCTGCCAAGAGGTAGATTCACGGAGGTAGATTTACGGAGCGATATTCACAGAGGTAGATTCACAGGTTGGCAAGCGGGGCTGATTTGGTTTAGTTTCGCCGTCTGTTTAAATTTGACCACCTTGAGAGGACCAGATGACCTTTGTCATCACCAGTGCCTGTATCGATGTGAAGGACGCCTCCTGCATCGAAGTTTGCCCAGTCGACTGCATCTACACCGAGGACGAAGACCGCATGTGTTTTGTCCATCCAACCGAGTGCATTGACTGTGCCGCCTGCGAATCGGCCTGCCCGGTCGGGGCGATTTTCATCGACAGGAATGTGCCGTCTGATGCGGCTGTCTTCACGGCTATCAATGCGCGTTACTTTGAAGACAAGGCCGCGACGAGGGCGCAGGTGGACGCCATCGCTGCAGGCGGCATGTCGATCACCTGACCTGGAATGCGCCGTTCGGTGGGTAGACTTCTTGTGGGCGTAAGTCATTTCAGGCTTTTGAAGGGTCTCCCAATCTGATGCCCTGCGAACCTCGTGAAAAGGGGAGAAAGTTCATGATCTGGCGCCTGGCCATTTGTCTCATGCTGCTGCCGGCAACGGCGTTCTCGAGCGAGATGCAGGCGCTTTACGACAGCCGCTGTGCGCACTGCCATGACGGCAGCACTCCGAAGGCGCCACACCAGATCAAGTTCCAGTTGTTTGGCGCGGACACGATTTATACCTCGCTGACTGAAGGTCTGATGAAACCCAATGCCGCCGGCATCGACCAGCCGACGTTACGCAAGCTGGCGGATTTTCTCGGTGGTTCGGCCGCTGCAGCTTCGATTCCTGTCAGTCGATGTGCGTCGACGACACTGGCAAAGGCGACACCCGAACTGCACGGTTGGGGCTTTACGCCTGGCAACACACGTTTTGTCGAGGCACCGGTAGCCGGACTCAATCGCGATGATGTTCCCAACCTCAGGCTCAAGTGGGTGTTTGCGTTTCCAGGGGCAACCCGGGCACGTAGCCAGCCGGTGATGTATGGGCAGCATCTGCTGGTTGGCAGCCAGAGCGGATCCGTCTACGCGCTGGAGCTTTCCAGTGGTTGCGCCGTGTGGGAATTCAAGGCGGACGTCGAAGTACGCAGCGCGCTCATGCTTGATCCGTCGGGTCAGCGCGC
>CAMDVY010000220.1 GCA_945878745.1 Klebsiella pneumoniae
ACCGCGGGGTCTTATCCAGAAAAAGACGTGTGCCGTGTCGTGCCAGTACGTGACCATAGAGCACCGCCGCATAAGCCCTGATTGCGTCATCGTACACGGACTCGCCAGCGGTGTAGTTTTCAAGGAAGTCATGTACTGCTTGCCGACGCCAGTTGGAGTTGTATTCGGTTTTGATACCTGATGAGCGCATGCTGTAGATCGGATGGAGCATCAACCAGGTTTCAGCAGTCGTTTGTATCTCCGAGTGACCCGAGAGCACACGTTGCAACATCGTAGAACCGGAACGAGGTTGTGAAATGATGAAGATCAGATTGTCGCCAAGATAGGGTTCCATCCGTTGGTCCTTGTTTGAATCGAGAGATGGCGCCAAGGTTGAATTTATGGTTCGTTAGAGTGTGGTTCAAACTATCATACTCAGAAAAAAATATGCCAACCCAATCGACTTTTGGCATGATCCCTCATGAATTACTCAAAGGACAAGCCCGTGACACAAAGCGTGCAGGGCCGCACATGTTGAACTGGATCAAGCGTCACATGAATCGCGTGATTTCTCGCGCATTGCGAAATAAATCTGCTCGTGAGGACGTTCATGAACGTGTTATTGAATTGCACCCTAAAGGTGCTTCTATTGGCAGGGTGCTAGTTTCCTACGTCATACAGCCGTTTTTGCTTGTTCCCGGCGTTCCCTTGTCGAATGCACACACTCACCATTGGGAATCCTGGCGGATTGTGCAGTCTTTCCTGGCGCGTGGATTTTCTGTTGACGTAGTGAGCTACTTGAACAAGACGTTCAAGCCACAAAAGGACTACCAGATATTTTTCGCGGCGCGTACCAATTTGCAGCGGATAGCCGATCATCTCCCCAGCAGTTGCCTGAAAGTTGCGCACTTGGACACAGCGCACTGGTTGTTCAACAACACCGCAGCATATCAGCGTCTTCTGGCGCTTCAGTTTCGACGCAAAGTTGCGCTCACGAACATCAAAATGGTGGAGGTCAACTGGGCTCTCGAACATGCAGACTTGGCCACCATTCTAGGGAATCAGTTCACCATCAATACCTATGTTTACGCCGGCAAGCCGATTCATAGAATTCCAATTTCAGCGCCGGAGTCCTATGACTATCCCGAGCACCGCAACATCGACGTCGTTCGTAACCACTACCTTTGGTTTGGCAGTAGCGGATTTGTGCATAAAGGGCTCGATCTCGTACTGGAAGCGTTTGCGGGCATGCCTGACAAGCACCTGCACGTCTGTGGACCGTTCGACGACGAGCCTGCGTTCATGGCTGAATTTGATCAAGAACTTCATCACACCCCCAATATTCACGCGCATGGCTGGGTGGATGTTGCTGGCGACGAATTTAGCGACATCTGTTCATCCTGTGTTGGTCTCGTCTACCCCACAGCCTCGGAAGGCGGTGGGGGTAGTGCCATCTCATGCATGCACATGGGGTTGATCCCGATCCTAAGCTATGAGGCGAGCGTTGATACCGAGTCGTTCGGCGTGACGCTTCGCGAAAACTCGATTGATGAGATCCGCCGGGTCGTCAGCGACTTGTCGGGTAGGTCAGCGACGGAGCTTGCAGAGCGAGGGCGGCAAGCCTGGCGTTATGCACGGCAACATCACACCAGGGAATCGTTCGGCACAGCGTTTGACGATTGCGTTGACAAGGTCATGATACCCGCACTGCGGTCCAGAACTGGAATCGACAACCAGGTTGTGTACTCTTGAACCTTGAACGATTTTCTTCAGCTGCACTGGTGGTTGCTCATCCGGATGACGAAATCCTGTGGTTTTCATCGATCTTTCAGCAGGTTCAGAAAATTTTCATCACCTTCCTCGAAGCGCCAGGGATGCCTCTCTGGAGTGAGGGGCGGCGGTTGGCAAGCGCTCAGTTTCCGATGTCCAATGTGGAGTTTATCGGTCTGAAGGAATCAATGACATTCAAGTGTGCAGACTGGTCAAACCCCGTCCCGTCTCCTGTGGGCCTGAAGTTGGACGGCGGGCAGACGACTAAACGACTGCCTGGGTGCGATACCGATCGGTATGACACCAATTTTCTAGAGCTGCGAACCTATCTGAAAACTGCCTTGCAGGGATATGCCACGGTGGTTACCCATAACCCGTGGGGTGAGTACGGGCATGAAGACCACGTTCAGGTTTACCGTGCGGTGACCAGTTTGCGGGCGGAACTTGGTTTTGAGGTGTGGTTTGACAACTACGCGAGTGACCGGTCAGCCGCGCTGATGGCGCAGGTTCTGGCGAAGACGCAATTTCACTATGAAACTTTGCCAACCCGGCCATTGGCAACCCGAGAGATCGAGGCGCTTTATCGCAAACACCAATGCTGGACGTGGCCGTACGATGATTACCGCTGGCCACCGTACGAGTCGTTCTTGCTGGATGTCGAGTTGACGCTGGACGCTTCCCACGCTGGAGCAACGCTGCCCGTCAACTACATCAATGTCGACCAGGCCGCACTGCAATCGCGGCAACCCGGTCGTTTGGAGACGCTTGCCCGTCGTCTGTCCGAATGGCGACGAGGATAACAAGGAAGGTCTGTCTGATCAGACCGCTCTGAAGGTTCCCTCTCAAGGCCCTCTTTCAAAGTTTGGGCGGCGTCAATTCGAAGATCCACAGCGAATCATCTCGTATCTGTGCCAAAGCGCCCTCCAGTTGTTTGGCCTGCGCCTCCGGGTCGGTGGTCGCAGCAGGAACCAGTCCCATGTACTTGCGGCCCAATTCGCTGACGATGGTTGGCAGGGCTGGAGATTCCTTCACCCGAACCAGCGTCCGTGCATAGATCTTGCCGTCGACGCGCAACAGGGCGCGACCGTCTTTTTCTGCTTCTTTGGGCCACTGCTTCCAGATTTTGCCCAGCGTGCTTTTCATGTAACCGCTCGGGATGTAAATCCGCCCTTCATGTTCGACGATCCAGGTGGTTCGGGATCGCTCGGGGTCCATGAGTTGAAATTCGACCTCCTGACGATCCTTCAGAAATGACCATTCTGGTTCTGGACCGGTGTACTGCTCGCCAGTCTTGAAAGCGCCGCCAGCGATGATCGCGGTAGGACCGTCGCCAAAGCGCAGTGCGAACACCGTAATTCCAGCCAGGACAGCTACGCCGAGTGCTGCATAGACCAGCCATTTGATGAGCTTCAAGAGTACCGACATGAGTAGCGCCCTAAATTGGATCTCTGGTGGGCAGTGTATGCGGCGTTTGAGGTGCCCGTCACCCCGTCTGTAAAAGCTTCGCGACAACGGCGCGACGTACTGGTAATTTTCGGCTCTTCGTATGGAAGAGCTGACCTTGCATCCATTGGATACGACTGCTGAAGCCGCGACTTTGCTGCTCAGATCACCCCGCTGGTCCGTCACCCGCGTGATGGAGTTGCTGGAGATCGGAGATGCGGAGTTTCGTGATCTGGTGGCAGCGGATGCAAAACTCGCTCGGGTCCTTGCAGCCAGAAAATCCGAACAGCACTTCAATGGAGTGGTCGAGCGTCAGTGCACCGTCTGTGGTGAGTCCTTCTCGACGGCCACTTTTCGCAGCCACTGCGGTGACGCCGCCTGCGTCCGGGTTCAGAAGTTGAATCGCTGAAGGGGTTACAATCGGCCCACTCAAGCCCACTGTGAGTCGAGATGCCGACCCCGCCATTACCGAGCCCAAACCACGATCCGAACTCTCTGATTGATGAGTCTGTCATCCGCCGATTTCAGGAGGATGGTGTGGTCCTCATCAAGCAGGCGCTGCATCGAGACTGGCTGCAGCTCATCGAGATGGGGCTAGGACGTGTGCTTGGCGACGGCAGTGTCGCCAAACACCGGTTTTTTGCTGGTCAGAGCGGGGAGTTCCAGGAAACCGTTCGCAACTTCGACAGCGCCATCGAAATTCGACGGCTGATGTTCGACTCTCCTCTCGCCGACATGCTCGGTCGCTGCATGCAATCCTCCGGGGTGTGGTACTACTCCGACGAGTTTTTCATCAAGAATGCTGGTGGATGCGAACGTACCCCCTGGCATCAGGACACCCCGTATTTTCCCGTGGCCGGCAAACAGCTGGCCTCGGTGTGGATTTCTCTTGATCGCCTGCGGGCAGATGAGTGTCTGGAGTTTGTTCGAGGCACGCATCGCGCCACGATGTATGACGGATTCGATCCGCGAAATCCAGGTGATCCAGCACAGAGTTACTACAAGGAGGGGTTACCAAAACTGCCCGATATCCAGGCCAATCGCAGCGCGTTTCCGATCGTCTCGTGGGATATCGAACCCGGCGACATCATCATCTCCAGCCCAAGTACGATACATGGCGGTGGACCGACCCGCGTTGATGGTCGACGCCGCGCGATTGCCATTCGCATGTTTGGAGATGATGTGGTGTTTGCGACACGTCCGCCGTCCATGCCGACCGTGCCGTTGACGCCTGGTCTGGCGCAGCACCTGCGACCCGGAGATCCGCTGCGTAGTCCGTGGTATCCGCAGCTGAGACCGGTCCCGGTTGGCGAAAGGTACGGTGTTTGATTGACGTGACGGCCTCGATCGATCCCAGAGAATTCAATCTGCGTTCCCTGCCAGCAGAGTTTTATGCAAACCCGTTCCCGACCTATGAGCGGCTGAGGCAGGAAGCGCCGGTACTGCGTTGCCCTGATGGCAGTTTTTTTCTGACGCGACATGCCGATCTGCTCTTGGTCTATCGTGATAACCGGCGTTTCAGTTCTGACAAGCGAGTGCAATTCGGACCGGTGTTCGGTGTGGGATCTCCGCTGTTCGAACACCACACCACCAGCCTCGTGTTCAACGATCCGCCTCTGCACACGCGAGTCAGGCGAGCCATCGGCGATGCACTGTCACCTCGGGTGGTTGGCGCCCTGGAATCAGCCGTTGAGACGCTTGTTGCGAGGCTGCTTGATCGACTGGCTGCCGGCGAAATGGTTGACCTGGTGACCGACTATGCGGCAGCGATTCCAGTTGAGGTCATCTGCAACCTGCTGGCGATTCCGCCTGACGAGCGTGGTCCATTGCGAGACTGGTCGTTGCGAATTCTTGGATCACTCGAAGTCTCGGCGGATGCCAGGACCTTGGCTGCGGGCCAACTGGCTGTTCAGCAATTCCTGGCTTACCTCATGGAGCTGGTTGAGCGCAGGCGCAGCCACCTCGTTGGGGACGACATCGTCGCCAGGTTGTTGCGTGCCAGTGCTTCTGAACAGGATGAGGCCGCAGCGAGGACACTCTCTCTGCAGGAACTCCTGCATCAGTGCATCTTTCTGCTCAATGCCGGGCATGAAACAACAACCAATCTGATTGCCAACGGCATCGTCCTGCTGGATGCGAATCAAGCAGCGCTGGTGCGCTTGCGTGCAGATCCGGCTTCGATAGACATGATTGTGGAAGAAGTGCTGCGCATGGAAAGCCCCAATCAACTGGGCAATCGAACCGCCACCGCCGACGTCAGTATCGATAGCGCGCAAATCCCTGCAGGCACAGTCATTACGCTGTGCATCGGTGCAGCCAATCGGGATCCGGCTGTTTTCCCTGATCCCGATACGTTCCAGTGGGATCGCACCCCCAATCCTCACCTCGCCTTTGGTAGTGGTATTCACACCTGTGCTGGCCTTTCGATTGCACGGCTGGAAGGACGCGTTGGCCTGTTACGGTTGTTTCAGCGGTTTCCCGGCATCAAAGTCGTGCGGGCAACACGTGCGGCGAGAGCCCGCTTTCGTGGTTTCGACAGTCTGGAGGTCATGCTCGCATGAAGGTGATGCTTCT
>CAMDVY010000221.1 GCA_945878745.1 Klebsiella pneumoniae
TTGAAAGGCTCACGCAACATGGTTTTCAGCGACTCGCTGGCACCGACCTTGTCGAGCGCGAGATCCATGCACTTGAGCCACAGATCGCGTTCGACCGGACCAATGTTATACGGCGCGTGCGGTTCGGTGAGGCAGACCGTGCCCTTCACCGCGAGATAGACGGGCGGGCCACCCATCCACTGTGTCAGATAGGCCGCCAGCATCCGTTTGACCGAACTCAGATCCTTGGCGTGCATCTCCCGGATCTTCGCCAGCTCCGGCAGGGCATCCATGACGTCGTAAAAGGCGGTCGCAAGATTGCGAACGCCCTGGTCACCCATGATTTCGTAAGGGGTCTGGAATTCTTCTGCCGCCTGCTCAGTCATTGTCTCTACCGCCCGAACAATTTGGTGATGAATGACTTCTATCAGGGTTTGGTGATCCACTCCTTGAGCAGTTTGTGAAAGTGCCGGGGTTTGGTTTCGCCGTAATTCGCGAAAATCACCTCGCCCTTCTTCATGGCTTTCAGGCCACGCTGCACTTCAGGCATGTTCACCACGTCCTGATTGAAGACCTTGGCAAGCATACCCAATTCCGGTGCATCTACCCAATCATCGTCAGGCCCGAGGTTATGCACCGGCGCCGCCGGCCCACGGGCTTGCCCAGCCGGAGTTGGCGCCAGGTACATGCACTCCATGATGCACTCTTCGGGATTTTCCCCATTGGGCCGAAAGCGATAGACGATCCGGCTGAAAATCCCCCAAGGGTGAAAATTGGGAAACACGGTCAGGTAGATGGAGTCCAGCAGTTCAGCATCGCTGATCTGATCCATCACATCACCCAGCGACTTCCGATAGCCTTCACGCACGGGTTCAGCCATGACCGATCGCAGGTTCCTGCCTGGCGGTATCGGCGGGATTCCCCCCATGGGCAGACTTTCGGTTCCCTCCAGCTGTTTGCCGCCAACCCAGTTGATCATGTTCGGATCAGCGTGTGTCATGGGGCCATCAACCCACACCGCGTCAGGCGTAAACCGGCTCAAGCCACCGCGACCATCGGTGACGTGTACCGTGCCGTCCTGATTCATCTCATAAACATGCCCCGTCAGCGCATGGCGCAATTTCGTGTAGAGCCTCGCATCCTCAAGCGGCGGAAACTGACTCCCATCGGTATGAGGACTCGGTGTGAAGTTGGGTGACATCGCCCGACTGTAATTGCCGAACACGTCGTACTTGGTGTTGGCGTCCCCGATGGACTCAAGGATCGTCGGATGCGTGGCGATAACGTGGTAGGCCTCGCTGAACGCTTCCTGAGCCACCTTCCAGTTGCAGCACAGAATCTTCGCCACGTGCGCCACCTTGGTACGGTGCTCATAGGGCAAGTTCGGAAACTGCCGCGTCAGGTCACCGAGGAAAGACTCTAAAGATGCTGCGTTTTCATCGGGATTGATGAAGATAAAGCCGCCCCAGCGGCCGACCTTAACGGATGGCAGACTGTGCGTTTTCGGCGACACCGTTGGAAAATCCCACTGACAGGGGACTTCCTTCAATGACCCATCGATGTTCCAGGCCCAGCCATGAAACGAGCAGCGGAATTCCCGCGCACGTTTGCCCGCATGGGATTTGAGCAGTCGCCCGCGATGCAGACAGACGTTGTAAAACGCCCTGAATTCTTCGGCGGCCGTGCGGACCACCATGAACGACAGGTTGGCGATGTCGTAAATCAGGTAGTCGCCGATTTCCGGGATGTCATCTTCATGGCAGGCCATTTGCCAGACACGTTTCCAGACCTTTTCCACTTCGAGGTCATGAAACGCCTTCGAGTAGTAGACCTCGGCCGGCACGACCGTCGGTCCTGGGTCCAGCGGTGATTCGGCACGAAAGATATCAGGTACCGGATGACTGTCTTCATCGAGGATTTTCTGGTAGTTGATTCCCTTTGAGCGATTGGTGCCTGTGGTGGTTTCGATCAAGATGAACTCCCTGCGTCTACGATCAGGGTTCGACCCTAAGGGCAGCAGCAACCGCCAGAAATACGGAGTTCTGCGTAATCCTCTTCTGCACCGGTCTGCACGGGCCTATAGCGGAGCAGGCGCAAGCCCTCCCAACTTGTCCGGATTGCGCACTGCGTATAACCCGGCAATGCCATCCGTCCGCACGTCAAAGCCCAACGCAATCACCGGCAGACCCTGTACATCGAATGCCAGCAGACTGATTGCATCGTTCATCCAGCGCAGTTCGAACTGCAGATCACCCGGTTTCGCGTCACGGGTAATTCCGAGAAAGAACTTCGCAATCTTTGTCGCCCCAACAATCGGTCTGAGTGCGGCAAGCGCCTTGCCACCGCCGTCACTGATGAATACCGCATCGGGTTTGAACAAGCTGGCCAATGCCAGTGGATCCCGAAGCGCCACGGCACGCTGAAACTTCTCGGCCAGCTCTTGTTGTTGCCGAATCGACGCGCGAAATCGGGGTCTTTCGTCGACCACCCGCTTGCGCGCTCTTGCAATCGTCTGACGAATGGCATCTTCCCGTTTGTCGACCACCGACGCGATCTCGGAATACGACATCTCGAAGATGTCGTGCAGCAAAAAAGCGGCGCGCTCCTCGGGTGCCAGCCGCTCCAGCAACAACAGGAAGGCCATGGACAGATCATCTGCAAGTTCGAGCTCGGTGAGTGCTTCGGGTGCGGGACTGAGCGGCTCCTCGAACCACGGCGCCGGCAGCCATGGGCCAACATAGTTTTCCTGGCGTACCTTGCGGGCTCGCAGTTCATCGATACACAGCCTTGACATGGTGGTGGTCAGCCAGGCCGCTGGTGAGTCGATCGACGAGTGATCAACGGATTCCCAGCGCAGCCATGCCTCTTGTACCAGATCTTCGGCTTCGGTCCGACTGCCGAGCATTCGGTATCCCAGCGCCAGCAGACGTGGCCGTTGCGTTTCAAAGGTCTCGGTCATGCGACGCGTGCCGCCACAATCTCCTCGTCACCAACCCGCAAACGCTCACAAACGTGCGCGTAACCCAACACGCGCTTCATGGTCGGATAGGTCCTCGTCTGCGCCATGGCAAATGCCAGCGAGACCAGGCCATCATGACCAAAGCGCCGCAAGGTTTCCTCGCGCCATGGATCAGTGGACTCATGCCCGGCGACCGCCTCGGCAAATCGCAGACCCAGTTCGGCATCCGGTGGCAGCAGCTCGAAGTCACGCGCGACGATCGCCCTGACGACGGAACTTGCCACACCATCCTGCAACGCCATATCGACCACCAGCTGAGCGCACGGGCCGCAGTCTTCGTGGCGAATGGTGGCAATCTTCGCGGCGTGCCAGGCCTCGTGTGTGATCCCCTGACGATGCAGGTTCATCGGCTGCGCCATCAGGAATTTCAGGAGTCCGGATGTGGAAGTATCCAGCACGTGATGTACGTAGGTTGCGTCGTACTGAAATCGGGCGAAGGCGCGGTCGAGCACGCGATGCAGAATCCACTTAAGCATGGGGTTTCTCCCTGTTCCCAAACAGCATCCAGAGGAGGAGCAACAGCGGAGGCAGGTACACACCGACAATGTCGACCCATTCCGCATGCAACGCTGCAGAGTGCCCGTGCCACCACTCAAGCAGGTGCAACCCCGCGTGTACCCCGAGAAACACCAGGGCTACGCTGCCGGCCGGTACGAGCCAGTCGGTTCGCCAGGCGGCCAGGCCAATTCCCACCGCAGACGCCATATAGGCAACACCGACATCGCGTACAAAATGGGCGTTGAACGGGCCGGTGTGTTCAACACTCGCCAATGAGTGATACCAGTCCAGCGGTCGAAAGAGCATGTCCAGTCCGTTGGCCACAAGTCCCAGCGCGGCGATGCCGGCGATGACCCTGATCCACATGCGCTGCCTCCTGATAGTGAATGTACCAGTATGACGAATGGGCGCTGCAGATTGTGACAGGCCGCAGTCTTCGGGGAAGCAGAAACAGGGTAATGCGCACCCTATCATTCCGTTGCCGGATTGCGTAAGTTCCTACCGACAGGAGTCAACCGTGTAACCCGTGCAAAGAGGCTGAACATGACCCACCCCCGGATTTCCACACTTGGTGAGCTGCGAGCATCCGGCTACCAGCCCACGCCGGTCAAAGTGGAGATGCGCAACAATCTCATCCGCAAACTGAAAGCCGGTGAACGGCTTTTTCCAGGAATCCGTGGCTACGACGACACCGTCTTGCCGCAACTGGTGAACGCACTCCTCGGCAAGCAGGACATCATCTTCCTGGGCGAGCGTGGTCAGGCCAAATCACGCATCGTGCGCAGCATGACCAGCCTGCTGGATGAGTGGACGCCGACCATCGCCGATACCGAAATCCCTGAAGATCCTTATCACCCAATCACGCTGCAGGCTCGCAATCTGGTCAAACAACACGGCGACGCAACGCCGATTGCCTGGCTGCACCGCGATGAAAGATATGGCGAAAAACTGGCGACGCCTGACATCACCATTGCCGATCTGATTGGCGAAGTGGATCCCATCAAGGTGGCTGAAGGTCGGTACCTCGCTGACGAACTCACCCTGCACTTCGGTCTCGTCCCACGTTTGAATCGAGGCATCTTTGCCATCAACGAATTGCCCGACTTGTCAGAGCGTATTCAGGTCGGTTTGCTGAACCTACTCGAAGAGCGCGACATCCAGATCCGCGGCCACAAGATTCGGCTCCCTCTGGATGTGTTCATCGTCGCCACTGCCAATCCTGAGGACTACACCAATCGCGGCCGCATCATCACCCCGCTCAAGGATCGCTACGGTGCGCAGATTCGTACGCACTATCCCGAGCACGTTGATGAAGAAATCGAGATCATGATGCAGGAAGCAGAGGTGCTTGATCTCGGCGACTATCCCGTCACCGTGCCGGTCTTCATGAAGGAAATCATCGCCGAAATCAGCCAGCAGGCACGCAAATCGCCGGATATCAACCAGCGCTCGGGCGTCAGCGTCCGCGCTTCGATTTCCAACTACGAAGCACTGGTCGCCAACTCCATGCGTCGAGCGCTCTCGTTGAAAGAAACCGAGGTTGTGCCACGCGTATCCGACCTGCCATTTGTCGCGCCCTCCTTCCAGGGCAAAGTCGAATTCGAAGCGATGGAGGATGGTCAGGAAGACAAGATCACTGATCGCATCTTTCGCAGTGCCGTGAAAGCGGTCTTTGATCGTTACTACGACATCAACGATCTCGGCGCCATTGCCAATGCGTTCGCGGAGGGCCTGGCTGTCGAGACCGGTGAAAACATGACGGCGCAGAGTTACGCCGACATCGTCAACCGGATTCCAAGCTTTGGTGCAGTACTGCAGAGTGAGACCACAGGCGTGAAAGCCTGCATCGTCGAATTCGTTCTCGAAGGGCTCCATCTGCACAAGCTGCTGAACAAATACACCGTTTCCGGCAAGAGCACCTACACAGCATGAAACCCACATCATGAAACTACCCCGCCGACATCGCTTCAGCGCCTGGGATGGCTCACAACGGGCACCACTTGATCCCGATGACATCATGGGCGCGCTCGCCAACGACCTGATGGAGTTTGGTGACCTGCGCTGGGCGATGCGCAATCTTGCCTCTCGTGGCATGAAGATCCCCGAAGGTGGTTACCTGCGGGGATTGCGGGAAATGATGAAGGAGCTGCGCGATCGCAAGCGTGCCGCCCTGCAGCGCTACGATCTGAGCAGCGTGTTTGAGGGCTTTCGTGAACGCCTGGACGAACTCCTCAAGATGGAGAAG
>CAMDVY010000222.1 GCA_945878745.1 Klebsiella pneumoniae
CGATGAACTGAGCTGCGCGCGGGCGATCGACAATAGCTGGTCTTCCAGTCGCGGCAGCAGATGTTCCACATCGCGATCCCGCTTCTCGGAACTGACGCCGGCCAAGTAGGAAGCGTTCCATTTCACGGCGTTCTTCGTGTCGAATGGCAGAATTGTGTTGATGATGTTGTTGGTGTTCGCGCGCGTGTCCAGATTGCCGCGCTCGCCGGAGGATTCCAGGGGCAGATCGTCCACAGTGAAATCAACGTGCCGACCGACACTGTAAACGTCGGCATCGTAGTAGGTCTTCTTCTTGTCGCCGCTGCCCTGGGTGTAGCGGCGCGTCTCGATCTCTCCGTAACCTGCGACATCGACGCTCGCCTTGCCATCGATGATCATGTAGGGCAGGTAGACGGCGATAACGTTTTCGGGCGTGAACTCTTCCTTGAATGCCTTCAACGCGAACAGGCGGCGCTTGTCGACAAACTGGCGAATGCGCGCCACTGCATCGTCCTTCTTGATATGGAAGGGCAGCACCGCGTCGGGCACCGCGCCATTGGGCACCTGTTCGTTGACGCCGAATACGTGGCGGCACCAATGGCAACGCGCCGTCATCTGGCTTTCGGTGTTGACGGTCACCTCGGCGCCGCAGCCGCTGCATTTAAAACTCATCAGACTGCTGGTGTCGGCCGCGATGTCCGCTGCACCGGAAGCGATGATCGTGCCGCTGAGCTCGTCGAGCCCGGTGCCGAGGCCGAATTCCTCTTCGACGCGGGTGCCTTGCCATTCGTTTCGACAGTAAAGACAGATCAGCAGATCGCTGCCGGCCTTGTGCCGGATATCGGTAGCGCCGCACTTCGGACAGTGGTGCGCGCCGTCCTTCAATTCAGGCGCGGAGGTATCGATGGCCACCGGATCGGGCGCCAGCAATTCGTCCCGGATCGGTTTAGGCAAAGTTTCCGGGTCAATCGGCGAATTGCCCGGAGCAGGCGGCACGTCTTGCGGCGAGCCGGGCCCTGTATAGGGCGGTGGCGGCGGACGGTTGGCGTTCGTCACGGCAGGTTCGAGATGGACGGGTTACAGACCGAGTGCCTTGGCTTTGGCCGCGTCGTAGTCAGCCTGGGTGATCAGGCCGAGATCGAGCATCTCCTTGGCTTTTTTCAATTTGACGATTGGATCTTCGGCTGCTGGTGCGACCGGTGCTACAGGCTGTTGCAAGCTGCCGACACCACCCATCATGCCTGAAGCCATGCCCAGACCCACGAGACCCGCCGCGCCGGTGTTTTCACCCGCTGACTGCATGCCCTGCGCAATACTGGCCTGCAAGTTGGAATTGCCGCGCGAGCCGGTGAGCGCATCCGCGCGTTGCACGGTCTTCAGCAGTTCTTTCGTGTTCGCGTCATATTCGATGGACACGATGGCGGTCTTGGCGATGACCAGACCGCGATCGGATTTCCATTGGTAGGCATTCTCCACCGCCGTGGACAGGCTCTTGGCAAAACCGATCGAATCCTGCTGGAGCTTGGTGATGCGATTGCCCTTGCTCGGGTCATTCGTGTACAGGCTGAACGCCGGTGCGAGCGAGCCCACCACTTCGTTGAACAGTTGGCCGGCGGCCGCATTGTCCATGTCGGTAAAATCGAAGACCTCACCGGACTGCAGATACTTGGCGGGCACGAAGTTCTTCACGAACAGGATCGGATCGACGATCTTCAGCGTGTACGAGCCGCGCGTCAGCGCCCCGACCTGGGTGTTGAGGAAACCGTCGTCCCAATAGATTTCGGATTGCGTACCGAAGCGGTTGTCCGGTAGTTCCTTCAGCGAGACGAAGAACGCAGCCTGCTGCGAACCAGGCTGGCCACCGAACTTGAAACGCTCCCAGCTCTGCTTGATGAGTGAATCAACGAGACCGTCGCCTGAAAAAATCGACTTTGAGTTCAGATCATCGGACCGCCACTCGTAACCACCGGGCTCTGCCGCGAAGCCCGTGACTGCGCCTTCCTGGAACAGCAACAGGCCATAGCCTTCCGGCACGACGATCTTCGAACCATTGGTGATGATGTTCGAGGAGCCTCTGGTATTGGAACCGCGTCCGGCATTGGTGCCGCTTGGTACTGCGGCGAACAAAGCCGCTGTCGCCGGCAGGCCATCGGGGACCGTGAGAAAATCCTTCCACTGGTCAGCGAGCGCACCGCCAATCGAACCCACTACCGCCTGCATCAGACCCATCGCATCACCCCGCAATTCGTAGCTGGGCACCGTGCCCACCATGCCCGGTCAACTATACATTCCCGCCAAGGCGCAGAGAGAAAATCGATTCGAGGATGGACGACATGGACGCCCCTCCGTGCCTGGACCGGGTTTGGGCCGAGCTTGTTCCGAGCCTAGGCCGATCAACACGCATTTTTTCTGGCATGAACACAAGCAATCTCTCATCGAGCAGTCCTGTTGGTAGTCGTTTTTCAGACGGGGAGCCAAGGTCATCCTTCAACTCCAATGTAAGGTCGTATCCAAGCTGTTTCGCCACGTTCCGTGTGCCTTCAAGGATCAACCCCTCTGCCTTGCCTCGCGCACGCGCAGATCAGTAACCGGCGTCATGAGCGACGTCCGGGCGGGCTGGGGCGCCGCGCCGCCGCCCACCCCGCCTGGTGCAGGTTGGGGAGCCGGCAAGGTGCTGACGCCGACCCAATCCGAACAGGTCCGGGAATATCCATAGACCGCGCAAACATGAAATTTATATGTAAGCGTCTGGCCAACCCATCTTGTCCCGCCTAACAACAACCCGCACGCGGGGCAAGAGGGGTTGGCCAGACGCTTACTTTTGTGTCGGGATCGATCTCGTCTCCCACCGTACGGCTATTCTCAACCGCAGCCTTTTATGGTCCGCAGGCCACAACCCTATTCGCTCCCCATGTGCGCCTGGTTCGTCCGCCGAACAGGAATGGCTTATGATTGAGGAGCGACTACCACCACCACGGTCGAACACGTCTATTGACCAAGACTCAAACAACGGTCAACGTGGAATCCAGCCACGTGGCTGCGTAGTGTGGTGTACGTGGAAACGAGGCAGGGTCAGTTGCGGGTGCCTCGTCGAGTCGGCCCTTCATCCCTCCCAGTCGCAGGCTTCACAATAACTTTTTGAGGACATGATCGTGGCAAGGCAGAAAGAACTTAGGCTGTATCGCAACATCGGCATCATCGCGCACATCGACGCGGGCAAGACGACCACCACCGAGCGGGTTCTCTATTACACCGGGAAGAAGCACCAGATCATTGACGTCCACGACACCAAGGACGGCAAAGGCAGCACGACCACCGATTACCTGGAACAGGAGCGCAAGCGCGGGATCACGATCCAGAGCGCCGCGGTCTCCACCGAGTGGAAGGGCTACCAGATCAATGTGATCGACACTCCTGGGCACGTGGACTTCACCATCGAGGTGAACCGCAGCCTGCGCGTCCTCGATGGCGCCGTGGTGGTCTTCGACGGCGTTGCAGGGGTCGAGCCGCAGACCGAGACCAACTGGCGCCTCGCAAACCAGTACAACGTGCCGCGGATCTGCTACATAAACAAGATGGACCGCATGGGCGCGAGCTTCGGCCACTGCGTGAAGGGCATCCGCGAGCGCCTCGGCGCCAATATAGTGCTATGCCAGGTTCCGATCGGCAGCCACGACGAGTTCGTCGGCATGGTGGACCTGGTCGCGTGCTGCGGCTATATCTGGGCCTCCGACGACAAGGACTCTACATGGGAGACCGTTCCCATGGACGAGCTCGCGGGGCGCTTCAGCTTCAATGTCTTGGCTGACAATCAGTGGATCGCGGACCTGCCCAAACTGCGTGAGGAATTGCTCGAGACCGCGCTGGCGCTGGACGACGATGCGTTCATGCACTACGTGGAGACCGGCGAGGTCGACCCGGTCAAGCTCAAGGAGTGCATTCGCAAGGGTTCGGTGACTGGCGAGCTAGTGCCGATCTTCTGTGGCTCGTCGTTCAAGAACAAGGGCGTGCAGCAGCTGCTGGATGCGGTGATCGACTACCTACCTTATCCCGGACAGACCGGCGGTATCGCGCTGGTGGACGAGGACGGCCACGCGATCGGCGAGCAGGAAGTGCGCGACGACGCGCCGGCCCGTGCGCTGGCGTTCAAGGTGATCAATGACCAGTTCGGCGCGCTCACCTTCATCCGCGTCTATTCGGGCGTGATCAAGAAGGGCGACCCGCTCATGAACGTCACGCGCGGCAAGAAGGAGCGCGTGGGCCGCATCGTTGAGGTGCAGGCCAACGTAACCAAGGACATCGATGAAGTTCGTGCCGGCGACATTTGCGCGCTGGTGTCCCTGCGTGATACCGAGACCGGCGATTCGCTTTGCGATCCAGCGCACCCTGCGCTGCTGGAGCGCATGCGCTTCCCCGACCCGGTGATCAGCGTGTCGGTTGAGCCGAAGTCCCGCGGCGACCAGGACAAGATGTCGACGGCGCTGTACAAGATGGCGAAGGCCGATCCGTCGCTGCGACTCGAGGTTGACCACGAAACCGGCCAGACCGTGTTGCGTGGCATGGGCGAACTGCATCTGGAGGTCACCATCGACCGGATGCGCACCGAGCTTGGCGTCGACGCCAGCATGGGCAAGCCGAAGGTCAGCTTCCGCGAAGCGTTCGGGACCACGGTCGAGCACACCTACACCCACAAGAAGCAGACTGGCGGATCGGGCCAGTTCGCCGAGGTGACGATGCGGTTCGAGCCGGGCGAAACCGGTTCCGGCATCGAGTTCGTCGACGAGATCTCCGGCGGCCGCATTCCGAAGGAGTTCATTCCCTCGGTCGAGCACGCTATCCGCACCGAGTCAAAATCGGGACAGGTCGCAGGCTATGAAGCGGTGGACTTCAAGGCCACCCTGCTGGACGGCAAGTTCCACGATGTGGACTCCTCGGCGCTGGCCTTCGAAATCGCCGGTCGCGCGATGTTTCGCGAGGCGCACCGGATGAGCAAGCCGAAACTCCTCGAACCGATGATGCGCATCGAGGTGGTAGTGGACTCCGATAACCTGGGCGACGTTATCGGCGACATCAACCGCCGCCGTGGCCAGGTAGTGGAGCAAGGCCAGAAGGGGACCTCTGCCTCCGTGCAAGGCTTCGTGCCGCTTTCCGAAATGTTCGGCTACATCAGCTTTCTTCGTTCTGCTACCAGCGGCCGCGGCACGTTCACCATGGAGTTCGACCGCTACTCCGAAGTGCCGCAGAGCATGGTCGACAAGATCGTCGCGAAGGATGGCGGGTGATGTGATCAGGAAGGATAACGGGGCATTTCCCAGATTGTCATGAGAATGGAATCCTGAGGCGTCGCGGTGTCCAAGGTGGACGGCTGGCTCAACGTCACCCATAGCGCTGTTTCGCTGTTTCGCGACGAATACTGGTTGCCGTTGCTGTCGCCGGATCTGGTCGCGCATGCGGCGGCATACGCCGAACGCCTGTTTCTGGTGCTGTTGATCTCCGGCCTGTTCAGCGGGCTTTCGGCCGCCGCGCTGCTCGGTATGACGCTGGTGATCGAAAGTCTCGTCTACCCGGATGCGTGGGCGCCGCAACTATCGAGGGCAGTACCGGTCCTCTAGCCCGGACTATTCATGAACATTCTGCTGCGGCTGACGATATACGCAAAAACACAGGGCGTGCTCCTTCCAGGTGCTCGACGTACTGTTCAGTACGCCTGCGCGCCTTACAGTCCGCGCCACCCTGTCTTTTTGTGCA
>CAMDVY010000223.1 GCA_945878745.1 Klebsiella pneumoniae
AATCGTTGGGTTTGCTGCTGGTCTGAATATTTTCCAAGAATCGTCTCCGTATCGTACTTATGTACGAATAAGTTATTTTTTTGGCCCTTAATGGCGTTTGGCCAACAGGAGTCCCAATTATCCCAATTGTCCCAATTGCGCGGGAATTACCACATTAACTGTGCTGAACATAGGCATCAGCTAAGTGGGAGGTTAGATCGCCGATGGCTTTCCGTCAATAGAAGTGGCCCCGCTTTTTTGAACCATATCTTGGCGCTCGATACGACCTACATCCCCATGGCCAAGGGCTTCGATTACTTTGACTGTTACAACACGTATCGTCCACATTCGAAACTCGAGTGGCTGACTCCGCAGGAGAAATACGTGGCAACCTTACCCAAACTGAGGCTGACCGCGTAAGATGAGTTCTTCGGTGCGCCCCGAGTTGCCCACCGAGGCGTTGCGTTCGTCGCAAGCGACGTACGCCGCCGTGGACGACTCTGCACCGTCACCAACCGGCCCGAGTTCGACTTATAAATCGGGGAAATCTGTTCAAACGAACGGAGCCACTTCTATTGACGTGAGATATCGATGACGCGTATTGCTTGTATTCAGTTGTCCATTGGTGCGGACGAAGCCGAAAACTTGAAGAAATGCCTCGCTTTAATCGACGATGCGGGGCTGCAAAAGCCGGATTTGATCGTTTTGCCGGAAATGTCGAATTGGTCTGCAGGGCAGGTGCGATCAAGGTCTGACGCTCTCGCGCATGGCGCTGAAGTTCCTGGACCGTTCATTGACGCAATCGCCGAACGTGCCTCGCGTCATGCTTGCTTTGTCGCCATCGGAATGATCGAGAAACTAGGCGTGGAATCGTTTATCACGACGGTGATTGTTGCTCCGGATAAAACGATAGCACTGAAATATCAGAAACAAATTCCGTTTGGGGCACAACGCATTTGGGCGACACCAGGCAGGCTAGGGAATCCGACCGTCCAATTGCCATTCGGCCGCGTTGGCGTCTATATTTGTGCAGACGGGCTCATACCGGAGACCTCCCGCATGCTCGCCTTGCAGGGGGCACAGCTACTGCTGAACACACTGCACTCCGGCGGTACGGACGAAACCTTCCTTCATGTTCCGGCACGCGCCGTGGAGAATCGTGTCTGGGTAGCAAGTGCGAATAAAGTGGGGCCGCGTGAGTTCGGGGGGGTAGGCAGCTACTGCGGGGGGAGCCAAATCGTGTCGCCCACAGGCGAGGTCGTGGTGCGCGCGGATAATAAATCGGACTGCGTAGTCTGGGCTGACGTGGATTTATCGACCGCGGCGGATAAGATCCTCGGAGAAGAGAATATTCATGCGATTCGGCGGCCGGAGTGCTATGGCGCGATAGTGTCACCGCCTGCGCGAAGCACCCGGACGGCTGGTCCGGCCTCTCTTGGTGTTGCAGCACTGCAGACGCGGGGAACAGGCGAGGCAGCCGTTTTGTCCGCGGTAGCGGCCTGGCGGGGGGCATCCGCGGCTGGTGCAAAGCTCATGGTGTTGCCCGAATTGTTTCCCTACGAGCGCGCGGCTATTGAAGCCAATCCTGCTGGCGCCGCAGCCGAGGGTTGCGCGATACTGCGCGCCTTGTGTGCGCTTGCAAAGGAGACCGCGACCTGGGGTGTTGTGAACCTCATCGAAAGTGATGACGCACGGTATTTCAGTACCGGATTTCTTATTGATGACATCGGAACCGTTGCCGGAAAATATCGCCAGGTGCATGTTCCCGCTAAATTTCGCGACTGGATGAGCGCCGGATCCGAATTCGAGGTTTTCCAGACCGCTGTTGGCCGGATCGGCATGCTCTGCGGCGAGGATATTTTGATCCCGGAGGCATTCCGTGCGCTGGCCTATCTTGGGGCTGAAGTGATTGCAGTACCAATGCGCTGGCGAGCCGACTACGAGATTGATTTAATCGCCCCGGAACGCGTTGCTGAAAACCGGGTGAACATTGTCTTTGCGCGAGGGAACGATTCTATCGTTTCACGAGGGTCGGCAATCGTCGGGGTGGTCGCGTATCCGAGCGAGCCGCACTGGAAGGTTCGGTCCCCTGATGTGATTGAAGCGAAGCCGGGCGCTGAATTTTTGGTTCACGGCGTAAACCTGAAGGCGACAGAGGACAAAGCGGTTGGTGCGCAAGGTTGTGATCTCATGGCGAGTGCAGTTTCTTCGGAATACGCACTGCTGGTTAAGAAGTCATTCTGAATTCAAGTAACTTTCATATCAGTTTTTCGTTGTTTCTGATGCTGCACATCCACCATTAAGTGAAAAACATGACTAATAAATATGATGATTTGCGCGAATGGCTTGCGCAGGTAGAGGCGATTGGCGAATTGGCACATCCGCATGGTGCTGATTGGAATCTTGAAATCGGAGGGGTGTCGGAAATCGACTATAAAAAGCGTGGACCGGCGCTGCTTTTCGACAAGATCAAGGGGCACGCCGAAGGGTTTCGTGTCCTGACCTCCTCGACAAACAGCGCGCGCCGACTGGGCCTGACTTTGCGGATGGGGCCCGATCACACGGATGCGTCGCTGGTGGAGAGCCTGCGTGGATCGCCCAACAGATGGACTGCAGCGGCAAAAGACTTTGATCCTATTTTTGTCGAAACCGGACCGGTATTTGAAAATGTCATGGAAGGGGATGACGTTGACCTTATGAAATTTCCAACGCCCCTTTGGCACGCGCTAGATGGGGGGCGTTATATCGGCACCGGTGTGGCCGTCGCGACGATTGATCCGGAGGACAATTGGGTCAACCTTGGCGCGTATCGTTCGATGCTGGTGGACAAGAATCATGTGACGCTCGCGATCGTACAGGGTAAGCATGGACATATGCACAATCAAAAGTGGATGGCGCGGGAGGGCCGTGCTCCAGTGGCGATCCATATCGGCATGGATCCGCTTTTCATGGTGCTCGGGGGAGTTGAAGTCCCCACAGGGGTCAGTGAATTGAATTATGCCGGCGCCGTGCGCGGAGAGCCGGTGCAGGTGGTCAGGAGTACTGTTACGGGTCTTCCCATCATCGCCCATGCTGAGATTGTCCTCGAGGGCTGGATTGTCGAGGGAGACAAAACGGATGAAGGGCCTTTTGGCGAGTGGCCCGGCTACTACGTAAGCGGCACCACCAAGGAGCCGTATCTGAAGGTGGAGCGCGTTCTGTACCGCAACAATCCCATTATGCTCGGCTGTCCGCCAGCCAAGCCACCGCATGATTATTCCTATATGCGGACGATTATGAAGTCGGCGATGATTTTTGATGCAATGGTCGCGGCCGGAATTCCTGAAATAAAGGGCGTGTATGCCCCGGAATGCGGCGGTGGTCGCATGCTGGTTATTGTCGCGATAAAGCAACGCTACCCCGGGCATGCCCGACAGGCGGGTTTTATCGCGTCACAATTGCCCGCCGCAGCGTACATGGGGAAATACACCATCGTGGTCGATGAGGATATTGACGTGACGAATCTGGAAGAGGTGATATGGGCGGTATGCACGCGAACGGATCCGGCGACAAGTATCGACTTCATTCGTCGTGCCTGGGCCAGCAAGGCTGAGCCCATGTTGCGCCGTGGTGATCCGACATTTAACTCCCGTGCGGTCATTGATGCCTGTCGTCCTTATGAGTGGATAAAGGATTTTCCCGCAGTCGCCGAGGCGGATCCTGTCTATCTACGGGAGCTCGAGCATAAATGGGCGGAGCTTTTCGACGTGGGTGGGGTGCAGGATGTGTCCAAACCAAGTGATGCCAGAAAACCTGGGTAGGGTATGGTCTTGTCATCGATTTGGCGCTCAGGCCGCGTGCAATTCCTGTTCCGTGACACCTCGCGCTTGGTTCAATCGATCTTGCTCGCGTGTGTATTCGCCGGCTGTTCGGTCGGCGCGTCGGCATCGGATTTTCCCGGCAGGCCGGTACGCCTGATTGTTCCGTTTTCTCCGGGCGGAACGCTGGATGTGGTCGCACGATTACTTGCCGCGAGGCTGCGGGACACTTGGGGACAACCGGTCCTTGTTGAGAACCGGGTCGGGGGACATGGATCGGTTGGGGTCGAGTACGTCGCCAGGGGTGCGCCTGTCGGCCATACTTCGTTCTGACTGGGTGCGAAACGCTGCTTTTCGCGATAAATAAGAATGTCCGACAGGTTTCAAAGCAAGCAGGCTTTTTTGTAAGCGGGACAGTGGTACGACAGTCGTAAAAATACGCGATCTGAAAAATGTGACGCGATTGATTTTTTTCTACAAAAGGGAACGAGATGGCAGATGAATACGTAACGCACGCACGGGAGCATATGCTTGCCCGCTATACCGTGAACGGTGTGAATGCGAACGATTTCGTGGATGTAACGCGATCGATTGAGAGTTGGGATGACTGGTGCCGGGCGTGGTCCGCCCGCGCCGCTATTCATGAAAAAATGGGGCGTAGCGCACTGGCCGAAAATCAGAACACTAGCGCCGCCGAACATCTTTGTCGCGCCGCCGTAACCTACCACTTCGCCAAGTATCTTTTTGTGCGTGACATGGAGCAGCATCGGGCTGCGCACAAAAAGGCTGTCGAATGCCATACGCTCGCTTTACCGCATATGAGTCCGCCCGGAGAGAGGGTGCTCATTCCCTATGAAAAGACAACGCTGGCGGGGGTATTGCGCAAGCCGAAAAACGCCCAGGGTAAAGTGCCTGTTGTCTTAATGACGATGGGGCTTGATTCGACGAAAGAGGAGCTGATGACGTTTGAAGCGACCTTTCTTGAACGTGGCATGGCGACGCTCGCGTTTGATGGCCCGGGTCAGGGTGAGGCCGAGTATGAAATGCCGATTCGTTATGATTACGAGAACGTAGTCGGGCCGGTAATTGATTGGGTGGGCACGCGTGATGATCTCGATGCGGACCGCATCGGGATATGGGGCATCAGCCTTGGCGGCTACTACGGCCCGCGAACCGTCGCCTTTGAGAAGAGGATCAAGGCCTGCGTTTCGAACTGTGGTCCCTATAATTGGGGCTCACTCTGGAAAAATCTGCCTGAACTTACACGCGACGCATTTCGGGTGCGTAGCCACAGCAAGAATGAAGAGGAAGCCAAGGAGCGTGCCGGCCTTCTCAATTTGCAGGGCGTAGCCGAAAAAATACAGTGTCCCTTGTTTGTTATTGCCGCTGGACGGGATCGGCTGTGTCCGCCCGAGGATGCGAAACGTCTTGCATCCGAGGCGAAGGGGCCTGTCGAGTTGCTGGTGATTGAGGAGGGCAACCATGTCGCGCATAACCGTCCCTATAGCTATCGTCCGCAATCTGCCGATTGGATGGCTGTCCAATTGAAGGTCGGCGCCAAATGAGTTTGGCATTAGACGCAGGATCAACTCGTAACTCGCGGTCTGTGCCTCGCGTCGAAGACGACCGCTTGTTACGTGGCGGTGCGCGTTTTGTGGATGATATTGACCTCCCGGGCATGCTCCATGCGGTCTTTGTCCGCAGTCCCATGGCCCATGCTTATCTGGGCGGCATCGCAGTCGCCGAAGCGCGGAAACTCCCGGGCGTCGTCGCGGTTTACACCTTTGAGGACCTTCGCCGCGTAATTGTCCGCGATCGTATTCCGCAGGCGACTCCATCCGGGATGGTGAAGTTCCACGTCGATCCGCCATGGCTCGCGCATGGCGAGGTTTGCTATGTTGGCGAGCCCTTGGCGATCGTTATCGCGGA
>CAMDVY010000224.1 GCA_945878745.1 Klebsiella pneumoniae
CAGTCTCGGTGTGTCTGGAGGGCCAGGAGATCCATTCGGCACCATCTTCAACGTTTATGCACGGCCGGTGCCAGGGCAGAAACGACTCTATGCAGTAGCCGGCCATTCTTATGTCGGGCTGGTGGACTTCTCGAAGGTGGATGATGCCCGGTCGTTGCTGGTCTTCGGGGAGCGGGCGGACCCTGAATCACCACACTACATGGACCAGGCCGCACTGTTCGCGAAGCGGGAGTACAAACGCGCGTGGTTCAATCGGGAGGACGTCAAGCGGGCGGTGGTTTCGAGCCTGCAACTGAACTACCCGCCTCGCTAGTGTCGTGAGTTGGTAACGCTTTTTTTACGAGAGCGCCGCAAGGGTCGCCGCCAGCCCGCGCACACTGACTGCCTCGATGCCGCTCCCGATTGGAAAGCCATCCTCGCCACCATGGACGATCAAGGCCCGGCTCGGTTTGATGTCATCAAGGGCGATCCGGAACCCCTTTTCGATTCTTGGTGCGCGGGTTCGTTTAATCTCAATGGCCCAGGTGCCGTGGCGAGCGCCCATTTCCAGAATCAGGTCAATCTCCGCCCCCGCAGACGTGCGGTAGAAGCTCGCGCGGGTGCCATTGGGCGCGACGGTAAGCAGGCTCTCGATGACAAAGCCCTCCCAGCTTGGTCCCGCAACGGGATGACCAAGCAGATCGTCGAGTGTTTGGATGCCGAGCAGGGCATGGGTCAGACCACTATCGCGGATATAAGTCTTGGGCGATTTGACCAGTCTTTTGCCCACGTTGACATGATAGGGTGGCAAACGACGGACCAGCAGCAGATCGACCAGTAGCCCAAGATAACTCGTTACCGTTGGTGCAGAAATTGCCATGCTGGACGCCAAACGCGAAGCATTGAGCAGGCTGCCCTGCACATGGGCGAGCATCTTCCAGAACCGTTCGAGCGTTTCGGCCGGAATACGCGGGCCGAACATCGGAACATCACGCTCAAGATAGGTGCGGATGAAGCTCAGCCGAATGGCGAGACTGTCGGAGTCACTCGCGGCAAGCAAACTGTCAGGAAATCCACCGCGCAGCCAGAGCGACGTGACACCTGAGTCGTCGGCACATTCGATGGCGGTCAGGGGTGCGAGTTCGACAAATTCGATGCGACCGGCAAGGCTCTCACTTGATTGCCGCAGCAGGTCTATCGCTGCTGATCCAAGCATGAGGAATCGCCCGGTTCGTTTGCCCGCGCGGCGGCCTTCGTCGATGATCCCCCGTAACTCTTCAAACAAAGCAGGCATCCGGTGGATTTCGTCAAGAATGACGAGCTCATCGGCATGCCGTTTGAGAAAGTCATCCGGATCAGCCAGCCGCGCTCGATCCCGCTCTGCTTCAAGATCGAGATAGACCGAGGGGCGACCGTCACCAATTGCACGGGCCAGTGTGGTTTTTCCGGCTTGGCGCGGTCCGATCAGTGCCACCGAAGCTTGACGGCCAAGGGCTTGGTTCAGGCGGGGAATGATGTAACGTTCAATCATCCTTGCAGATTAAAAACATTGGTTTTGATATACAAGGATAATTCATGCTTGCCAGGCTGCATTTTTGACACGTTGGCGGGATCGTCCATGGCATTGCAAAACCTGTTCTGCGTGATGTCGCGCGCACTCTGGGTCTGCTGGTTCCTCACTCTTTGCAGTTAAGTCGTGCCAGTGTGCGGGGCCGTCTGAGCCGCTGATGGAGACAGCCAAAGCGCGGACAGACACGGCTGGTACCACCGCGGAGGACACCCGAAGACACGCCCCGCAGCTTGGAGCCCCTGTGCGCACCCGAGCGCTGACCTCCCCCGTGAACGGCGCTCTGGCCATACTTCTCCGACGCCTGCGGACGCTGGGAGCAGCGTGAGGGCTGCAGCATTCATGAAGACTTTCAACCACTTACCATGAGTCGCTGCGACTGGCCTGCGCCAGGCCCTTTTCAGGCTGGAAATGCACCCGCGCCCCAGATTCATTTCACCGTGAACGGGACAACGGCTAGCGATCAGCAGAAAAATTGGTCACAATCCGTGCCCATTCCGGAGATCAGCTCCACTCCCAAGACCTATTGATGGTTATTGATGAATAGTGCGGATTTGTCGCGCCGACAGGCGGAAAGTACTTCTCCCCGAGCAAGGATCGACCGGGAACCCGGACGCCGATATGCGAATGCCTCCGATCCTCGGCCTGTTCTGGAAGGCGCACGTATTCTTGTCGTCGATGACAAGGCGGAGCTTCTCGAGAGTCTTTTCCAGCTGGTCTCCCTCCATGGCTACAGCGCCGACAAGGCACTTGGTGGTCAGGCGGCGCTGGATGCGCTGTGCGCCGAATCCTATGACGTCGTCCTTCTCGATCTGATCATGCCTGGCATCAGCGGCCACGACGTACTCGATTTCGTAGCGCGCGAAAAGATCGATACCAAGATCATTGTGGTCAGTGGGGATGCGAGCTTCAGTGGCGTCAAACACGCGCTGCACTGTGGCGCTTTTGATTTTGTGAAGAAGCCCTATGAGGCAGCCGAACTCATCGCCACCATGGAGACGGCGCTGCGGCAGGTTCGGCTCGAAGATCAGAACGAAGCGATGGAAGCGCAGATCAAGACCAGCGAGGAGCTGCACCGTTTCATCGTCAACAGTTCGCCCGACTTGGTCTACATGCTCGATCGCAACGGTTGTTTCACCTTCCTGAATGAACGGTTAGGCCCAATGCTGGGGTTTGAGATGGGCGATCTGCTCAATCGCAACTACACCGAGCTGGTTGATCCCGATTATCTGGATATTGCCCGCAACGTCTTCAATGAGCGACGTACTGGCACTCGCGCCGCGCGTAATGTTGAGCTGAAACTGCGCAGTTCCCTGAAGCGGCCCGGGTCGCGATTCAGTGATGTGCAATCCGTCTGGGTCGAACTGGCGGCGCAGGGCATGTATACCGATCCGCGCGAGCGTAATCGTCAGACCTTCATCGGCACGATCGGAACCATTCGCGACATCAGTGAACGCAAGGAAGCCCAGGAAGTGATCAACTTCCAGGCGTACCACGATCTGCTGACTCATCTGCCCAATCGTGCGCTGCTGAAGGATCGCCTTGAACTGGCGATCACTCAAGGTCAGCGGAACAAGATTGGCCTGGCAGTCATGTTCCTGGACCTCGATCGCTTCAAGGTGGTGAACGATACGCTGGGTCACACCATGGGCGATCGTCTGCTCAAGGCTGTTGCCAACCGCCTGCAAAGTTGTTTGCGACGTGGTGACACGCTGTCACGCTTTGGCGGCGATGAGTTCACGCTGTTGTTGCCTGAGATTCGTACGCGCGATGACGTTGTGGTCATTGCCCGGAAAATCCTTGATCGGCTCGGTTCCCCATTTGTGATCGATGGGCATGAGCTCTTTGTCGGTGCCAGCATTGGTATCGCCATGCATCCGGAGGGTGGTGACACCGCAGATGCACTCATTCAGAACGCTGACATTGCGATGTACCACATCAAGAGTCGGGGCAAGAACAGCTATCAGTTTTTTGCCGACGAGATGAACAATCGCTTCTCGACACGTTTGATCCTCGAGCGTGAATTGCGCAACGGCCTCAATCGCGGCGAACTTGAAGTGCACTATCAACCACAGGTTTGTCTGGATAGCGGGCACATCAGTGGGGTCGAAGCGCTGGTTCGATGGCAACATCCGGAGCGTGGATTGATTGCACCTGCAGAGTTCCTGCCCCTGGCTGAAGAGACGGGGCTTATCGTTGCACTGGATGAGTACGTACAGCGACGCGCGTTCGCGGATCTCGCGGCCTGGACTCGGGAAGGTGTTAGTGAAGTGCGTCTGTCGGTCAATGTGTCAGCGGCTCAGCTTGAGAAGGAAGGCTTCGTCGAGCAGTTCACCAGTGCCATGGAAGAGGCCGGGATTGAACCCGGACGGGTCAAACTCGAAATCACCGAAAATACGTTGATGCAGGATATGGAAGTCATCATTCCCAAGCTGAAAGCGTTGCGCGCACTCGGTGCACGGGTCGCGATCGATGACTTTGGCACCGGCTATTCATCACTCAGTTATCTGCGGCAGTTTCCGATCAACACTCTCAAGATCGATCGCAGCTTCGTGCTGGATATTCGTGAAGAGGAAGCCGAGGGCGAGGCCAGCATCGTCAACGCAATCGTCGCCATGGCGCAGGGGTTGAAACTTGACCTCATCGCTGAGGGTGTTGAAAACCGCACCCAGCTCAACTACCTGAAAGCGCAAGGCTGCAGTGAGGTTCAAGGCTATATCTATGCAGCACCCATGCCGGCAGAGGCGATGCTCGCGATGCTGAAGGATGATCCGTTTCTCGAGATCGTCGTTGCGGAGACCCTGGCTGCGGTGTCCTGATCTTCCGCATCATCAGCGCGCTGGCGTATAGTTCCTGCCCTTTTTCTGATCAGAAGCAGTCTTGAAAGGATTTACCACGCGTATCGTGCATAGCGACCGACTCGATCCCATCGAGCACGGAAGCCTGCAGAAACCGATCCATGCGACCGTTGCCTACGGGTATGACGATGCACGTGATCTGGCGGCGGTGTTCCAGGGAAAAAAGGCCGGCTTCACGTATGGTCGGCAGGTCAATCCAACGGTTGAAGCGCTCCAGACCAAGATCACACGCATGGAAAATGGCGTGGCAACGGTCTGTTTCAGCACCGGCATGGCAGCCATCGGTACGCTGCTGTTTGCACTGTTGCGCAAAGGAGATCACTTCGTCTCCAGCGCCTTTCTGTTCGGGAACACCAACAGTCTCTTCATGAGCTTTGCAACGCAGGGCATCGATGTCACGTTTGTTGATGCGACAGATGTTGAGGCCGTGCGTCAGGCGATCCGACCCGAGACCAAACTCGTCTTCGTCGAGACCGTGGCTAATCCTGTTACCCAGGTTTCCGCGCTCAAGGAAATCGGCGAGCTGACCCAGGAACGTGGTCTGGTCTATGTGGTCGACAACACGATGACATCGCCCTGGTTGTTCCAGCCGCGTTCGGTCGGTGCCAGTCTCATCGTGAACTCGCTCACGAAGTACATCGGCGGTCATGGCAACGCCCTTGGCGGCGCGATTACGGAAACCGGTCTCTTTGACTGGCGCAAGTTCGATAACCTGTATGACATTTACCGGCAGGGGGAGCCCAGCAAGTGGGCGGTCATGCAGATCAAGAAAAAGGGGCTGCGTGATTTTGGCGCCTCCCTCGGTCCTGAAGCAGCACACCATATTGCGGTAGGTGCAGAGACGCTGGCGTTGCGACTCGAACGTCAATGCGCGAATGCACAGAAGCTGGCGGAGTTCCTCGTCGCACAACCGTGGGTGAATGCGGTCTACTATCCGGGTTTGCCGAATCATCCTCAGCATAGGCGTGCGAAAGAATTGTTCAGGGCGTGTGGCGGGCTGTTCAGCTTTGAGCTGTCTCACGATGTCGATCTGTGGTCCTATCTGAACGCGCTTCGCGTTGTCATCAAGTCGAGCAACCTGGGTGATAACCGGACGTTGGCAATACCGGTGGCGCACACGATCTATTTCGAGATGGGCGCAGAACGAAGGGCCAGCATGGGGATCGATGATTCGCTCATTCGCATTTCCGTCGGGATCGAAGAGGCGGATGATCTCATCGAGGATTTCAGGAATGCCCATGCGGTGGTCAGCAGTCGCTGATCTCGTTTGATTGACACGC
>CAMDVY010000225.1 GCA_945878745.1 Klebsiella pneumoniae
AGGGACGCGTGGTGACACTGCAGAAAGCGGACTGCCGTCTCTGCCTCTATCAAGGTGTTCTCGATCCACCAGAAACGCAACTCATCTTCTGGCAGGGAGACGTTGCTGCCATCGCAAGTGAACTGAAGAGCAAAGGTCTGCTGTTCGAGAAGGAACCAACCAACGAGGGCGACGGAATTGGTGCACTGCTGCGTGATCCGGACGGACGTCCGATCTATTTTGTCAATGTGCCCGGTGTGACGCGCCTGGGATCCACCTGAAAGCCCAGGATCGTCGATCACCAGAGAGTCCATGTAACATGCTGCTACTCATCTCAGGACGTCGTGCCTCGTGACCCAGTACATTGCACAGATCTCCATCGTTGTCGCCGACTACGATGAGGCCATCGCTTTCTATGTCGATACGCTCGGCTTCACACTGCTGGAAGACACTGCTGTTCCCGAACAGAACAAACGGTGGGTGGTTGTGGCGCCACCAGGTTCGACAGGCTGCAAACTGCTGCTGGCGCGAGCCGTCGGTGAAGCCCAGAACTCGCGCGTTGGCAATCAGACCGGCGGGCGGGTCTTTCTGTTCCTGCACACCGATGACTTCGAGCGCGACTACGCAAACTACAAACACAAGGGGGTCGTTTTCGTGCGTGATCGCTCTGTGGAATCCTTCGGCACGGTCGCGGTGTTTCAGGATTTATACGGCAATTTGTGGGATCTGGTGGAACCGAATTCCTGACCAGGACTATTCATGAAAATTCGCCATGCGGCTGACGAGATGCGGAATCACACTGCAGGACAACCTGTTCTGTACATATTCTCTGGTCTGCCGGCCACGGGTAAGTCCACTCTGTCCAAATTGATCGCACAAGAGTTCCGAGCCGTGTATTTGCGCATCGACACCATCGAGCAAGCTCTGCGCGATCTGTGTGCACTCGATGTACAGGGAGAAGGATATCGGCTGGCCTACCGGATTGCGGCTGACAATCTTCGCCTTGGAACGAGTGTTGTCGCCGACTCCTGCAACCCGATCGAACTCACTCGACGCGAATGGGAACAGGTTGCCCTGGACGCCAACGCACGTTTCATCAACATTGAAGTGATTTGCTCCGATGCCAATGAACACCGGCGACGCTCAGAAACCCGGATTTCGGAGGTGTCAGGACTCGCCTTGCCGACATGGGCGGAAATCGTGAATCGTGAATACCATGACTGGACTGTAGACCGTCTTGTTGTCGATACCGCAGGGAAGCCTGTCCAGGCCAGTGCCGCGGAACTGATTGCAGAGCTGGCCCCATGACCCTTCAACAACCAGTCAACGTACGGCCGCTTCGACTGAATGACGTGATGATCATGTCGGCAGCCTTTGTTCGACTCGGCTGGAACAAGCCAGAGTCTCAATACAGGACTTACCTCGCGGAACAGACGGCCGGCGAACGCGATGTTCTCGTGGCCGAATTGGGTGGTCAGTTCGCCGGTTACGTCACCATTCACTGGAAGTCGCCCTACCTTCCTTTTGCACAGGCCGGAATTCCAGAAGTTCAGGACTTCAACGTGCTTCCCGAGTTTCGCAGGCAAGGCATTGGCACTCGACTGATGGATCTGGCTGAACAGAAGATCGCTGCCAGACATGACACTGCGGGTATCGGGGTCGGCATGTACCCCGATTACGGCCATGCACAACGGCTCTATGTGTTGCGTGGTTATGTGCCCGACGGACGTGGGCTGTGCTACCAGTATCGAGCACTGAAGCCGATGGAGCAGACGATCAACGATGATGACCTGGTGTTGTTCTTCACGAAGAGGTTGAGGAACGACTGATCACGTCGGGTTCGTGATCAGGAGACCCCACAAGGCCGGATCCGTGACCTTCGTGAGAAGCGCATGGCCACCTTCGATATTCCTCTTGTGCCCATCTGTACTTCCTTGTTGTCATACCGGCAGAATGCGGAGGCACCGGGCGGATGGATTGGTCAGCACATTGTCGATCGCCCTATCGCTGCGCAGCTGATATCCGGCCCGAATCTTGCAATTTGCAACAAGATAAGCGGTAAGAGGATGGTCAGGAAGCCATGCAGGAATCGGTAACAACAGCGTTGTGGGCAAATTTCCTCGGACGGGCGCCAGACTGGTACAAACAAACCATCCTGGCCTTTCTCATCCTCAATCCATTGGTCATGGTCACGGCTGGCCCCGTCATTGCTGGCTGGCTTCTGGTTGCCGAATTCATCTTTACGCTGGCAATGGCCCTGCAGTGTTATCCGCTACAACCGGGTGGATTATTGACCCTCGAAGCCGTGGCTATCGGCTTGACGTCGACAGAAACGGTTCGCAGCGAGATTTTCAGCGCCTTTCCCGTGATTCTCCTCTTGATCTTCATGGTCGCCGGCATCTACTTCATGCGCGAACTGCTGCTGTTCGTGTTCACGAAGATCCTGCTCCAGGTGCGATCAAAATCGATGCTGGCTCTGTTATTTTGCAGCGTCTCCGCCTTCCTCAGCGCGTTTCTGGATGCACTGACTGTTGTTGCCGTCATCATCAGTGTCGCCGTCGGTTTTTTTGGGGTGTACCACAAAGTGGCATCCGGCAAGAATCACCACGATGAGCATGCACATGACAGCGACGACACTGTGCACGACCATCACCGGGAGGATCTGGAGGAATTCCGCGCACTCCTGCGCGGCCTGCTCATGCATGCCGCAGTAGGCACCGCACTGGGTGGGGTCTGTACGATGGTGGGAGAGCCACAGAACCTGCTGATCGCCAGCAAGCTGGGTTGGGACTTCGCTACCTTTTTTGTCAACATGGCGCCGGTGACCATGCCAGTGCTCGTCGTGGGCCTTGCGACCTGTTTAGTCCTGGAAAAAGCCCGCTGGTTTGGTTACGGCGCAAAGTTGCCGTCATCGGTACGCAACATCCTGCAGGACTTCGATCACGAGCAAACCAGCCGCCGGACGCAGCGCGACACCCAGCGGCTCATCGTGCAAGCCATTGCAGCCTTTTTTCTCATCGTAGCCCTGGCATTTCATCTCGCCGAAGTAGGTTTGATAGGGCTGTCAATCATCGTCTTCCAGACCGCCTTCAATGGCGTGGTAGAGGAACACCAGATCGGGCGCGCATTCCATGAAGCACTCCCCTTTACAGCGCTGTTGGTCGTGTTTTTCGGTATTGTTGGAGTGATCCACGACCAACACCTTTTTGTACCCCTGATTGACTGGGTACTGACGCAGCCGCAAGACCTTCAGCCGGGGATGTTCTTTATCGCCAACGGCGTGCTGTCTTCGATCAGCGACAACGTGTTTGTGGCTACGATCTACATCAACGAAGCTCTGCGGGCGTTCGAAAGCGGGGCCATTACGCGGGAGCACCTCGACCTGCTGGCCGTTGCGATCAACACTGGTACGAATATTCCAAGTGTTGCCACGCCAAACGGCCAGGCTGCATTCCTGTTTCTGTTGACCTCATCAATCGCGCCGTTGATCCGACTCAGCTACATGCGCATGGTGGTGATGGCGTTGCCCTATACGATCGTCATGAGCATTACGGGATGGGTGTGTGTGCAGTACTGGCTATAGATCGATCACAAAATGTTGAAGTCGCGATCGGGAGATCGCTCCTACAATGAATGCCGGACTCGCTAAATCTGTAGGAACGATATCGGTTCTCGTCAGGCAAATTCCGGCAGGTAGTGCCGATCCATGGTTTCACGAACGGAGCGAGGGATCGCGATCGCGCGACGTGCATCAAGATCCATGGCAATGCCAACCGAATCATGAATGCTGAGCAGTTGGCCTGTATCATTCACGAATGCCCAGCGTCGCGATTGACGCGACTTTTCCGCGATGCCTACATCGGCACCGATCCAGACCACCGCATCACCCGCGCGCGGACGGGCCACTTCGATATTGCGTGTTTCAAGCATGGCCCAGGCAAAACGATGTCCTTCGTCGGTATGCTGTATCGGTGGTCCGAATGCCTTCGCATCCAGCTGCTCCATCTGCTTGCGAAACATGACGAACATCAGTTCCACATCGTCTCGCAGCACGCCGTTCGGACCGCAGTCAGAGGCTTCGATCATGCCTTCCCGTCGACCGGTCATGCCGAATTCCACCGATTCTCCGATGCGATCCATCAACTCCTGGAAAGGGACATCAAGGCGCGGTGGCTCCAGTGACAGCGAGCGCGGCTGCGCATAAGCAGGAATTTGCACGCCATATTGTTCGTTGACCTGTTGTACCGAAGCAGACAATTCGAGGGGCTGACGCGACGTGCGATCTGCCATCTCGGTCCCGGTCACAAACGTGGCGGCAATCTCGTCACGCGCTGCATTGCGGATCTCGAAGTATCCACGCACCTGGGACCCTGTCGCATTCAGTACCCCACCATGCACAGACAACACCGCGCCTTCGAATTGCTCCCGCCGGAACTTGCAATACGTGTCCACCCGTCGCAGGACTGCGCCTCGGGCTTCGAGTACCGAAGGGGCGAGGCCCAGCGCGTCGAGCAGAACCCGATTGGCGCGATCAACACGTGCCAGGTAGAACCGGACATTGAGGTGTCCCAGTGAATCGATTTCTTCCGGTCCCACCGGGGACTGGTCAAGTAGCTGCATGACAATGACTTCCTGAAATCAGTGAATCCAACCCGTCCGCAGTCTACGGAAGCGGCTGAACGGCGCAGCACTTTACCCGGACTCGCTACGCGATACACCCGCCGGGATCACATCACGCAGGTCGGGTTGACCTCTCTCTGGGCTACACCAATCCGAGCGCACGAATCTGATGCAGCTTCGCGATCGGATGGAAAGACCGACACCAATGGTAATCTCGTCCCCCCAAATTCAGTGGAATCGGCATGAAGTCATTGGTGGGAAGTTATCACGAACTCGGACTGTGGTTCCTCGCCGATGGTCGAAAGGGTGTGTTGGAAGGCGAGGTTCATATCGAAGAACAATCGACGGGCATTCTCATTCGCTACGGTGATGGACGCATGCACCAGGCCGAATTATCCCTGGGTACAATCGGTTGCGCACCACTCACCGGCGAAGGTGGGGATGGCATGATCTTCCTGTCGGAACACACCATGATTCTCGACTACACCGCCAATATCGAAGGCCAGATCGAACACAACACCGACGTCTGGGACGCTGGCAGTACACCGGTTCGCAGGTCCGGCGTGATCCGTCAGCCAGATCGATTGATCTGGTTCGAGACAAAGATGTTGCGAGTGGAGACCTGAGAAGTTCAGGTAATCGATGAATCAGTGCCGGTCGCCACCAGCAACCTGGTTCGCCTTCGCGAAGCAATCAAGCACGAAACGTGAACGGTGACTTCAGCGCCGCGAGCAAGGACATCTGCTGATCACCATCCGGGGCAACAACTCCCGTCCCGAATTGAGCCACAGCAGGTGACCGTGTGATGGTCCCAAGCGCCCGATCAAACACCGAGAAGATCGTACCGAAATTCCGATTCACCATCGTTGTCGAACGCGCATGGTGCAGACGATGCAGGGATGGCGTGATCAGAACGCTCCCGACCGCTCGATCAAGCCGTTCTGGAAAGCTGTAATTTGCATGTACCCACAGGTTCATCGCACCGAACACGATCTCGAAAAGCAGAACGCCTTCGACTGGAATTCCGAGCAACACAATCGCAAGCAGGCGCACCGGCAGGGAAAGCAGCAATTCTCCTGGA
>CAMDVY010000226.1 GCA_945878745.1 Klebsiella pneumoniae
GTCATCAGTTGTTTCCCATAGCACAGAAGATCACCTACGACGGCGTTCGGCTCTCTTCACCCTACGACAAGGCGACATACGAACTTGAACTTGCCGACGGAGGTTATCCAGTAAGACTGGTGGGTGAATTCAAGGAAGTCGACTTTGCGCTGGTGACCAAGGCCTTCACAAGTCGATTCGGAACGCCGTTCAAGGAAAGGCGGGATCATGTTCAATACAACATCAACGGCGACTACTTGTCGCTACAGCGCCACCTGGAAAGCACCCGAATTGCCGTTGTACACACGCAGAGCAATAGAACTGGAAAGGCGTTTATCGATCCACCTGCTCCGCGAGCGACCGAAGTGCCTCAAATTGCTGAGGCAGACAGGCTCCAACATCCAACCAGAAAAGACGAAGCACGCTGACCAACTCGGTCCTTTCAGGCGAGAGCCTGAAGCACAGGCACCGCGCCCTCGATTGCCGCAGGGTTCAATCCCTGATTGCAACGACCATAGACTGACCCCAATCGATCAAGCACAAATCTGAGAAACAGCTCGCGCACGACCAGGATCGACGAAGGTTCGAATTCGATGCGACGGCAAGACGACACAAAGTGTCGCGATATTTGAACTGGGCCAATGGGGAGCGTTTCCAGAGCATGTGTCACTCCAGTGATTCCCGAAGCTCTTCGACTCAAGACGCCTAACAAGCCACTGAAATGCGCTATGCATTTGCGCGACATGGAGTCTGCCAGGGACTCGAGTTCAGGTTCGAGTGCTGGACGAACCTGGCAATCGACTACGAACCACTGACCTGCCGCCTCCTTCAGGCTCGCGGTGAATGTCGACATCAAGAGCGGGCGCCGATAACGCAGTTCGCGCATGAGCTCGAAGCAGTATCGCTGATATTCATGATCAGTATTGCGGTACGCGAGTTCGAACAAGCCGTCCTCGAGGTTTGAATAGAATCCTTCCATCAATCCTGTCACTTCCACTGTGACCAGGTCATGCATCGTCAATATCGGACGATGCGGATTAATGGAGTGATCCATCCCAGCCCCTCTGGTCTGTCCCGATTCGCAGGCAGTGTATGAAGCTGCGTCACATGCATCTGTGACAGGAGTCACGCAGAAACGTCCTCTACCCGGAAAACTGTCAGCGACTTGTAAGCTCTGATTCAGAACCGGGGTGCTGGACTAAAGCGTGGGACTCTCGCCAACGAAGCGAATCTGCGCGTTCACATAGCCCGTCCGGTCCTCGCTGCGAATACTCACCCAGCGCGCGCGAACAGCGTTGTTTTGTTCAAGCTGGGTTATCCATTGGTAGACCTTGTCGAACGGTTGCCCTTCCAGGATCACATTCAGCACACCGCCCGCCTCCGGCTGCAGGCGGTTGAGCGTCAGTTGCTGCGCGTGAGCGGCACGAGTAATCACCGGAATGAGCGATGATTCCACTGACCCCGCCGCTTGCTGAGAAATCCTTCTGGCAACCGCCTCATTCGTTCGCACGTAGTCCAGCGTCGACTGTGCTACTGCCAGGCGTGATACCGCATCGACGTGCCAGTCCGACACCGGCTTCCATAACACCAACCATGCCACTGCAAGCCCAATGACGATGGCGAGCATGGCTATTGACCGCCGGTCTGAGTCGCTCCGATCAAGATACGCGCGACCGATCGAGCTGTTGGCAAGGCTCTGCCAGCGGCTCACGAGGCACTCCGCAGACTGAAATACGCACGAATTTGCTGGTCTTCCTGGGTGGCGTTGAGCAACTGCGACTGAATACCAAGCTTGCTTAGTGCGACTTTCACGCTTTCTGCTTCCTCATGACTGCCGACGAGGACTTCTGCCTTCAATTCAGCACCTTCCTGATCGAATTCGAGAGAGCGAAGCTGGGCTACGCCAACCAGAGCAGAAGCCAGACTCTCGGTGAGGTGAACAAAACCAGGACCTCCCGGATCTGTGCGTTGTCCCAACTTTTCGGTCAGCGAACGACGTATGTTACGAACGTTGGAATCGGCGGGATAAATCGAGACATACAATCCTCGCGCTTCGGTATCCAGCGCATCGCCCTGCCAACTTGCCCAAAAACTCTCGCCGATCATCAAGCCCCAGGCGATGGCGATCCAGAGGGACGCAACCAGTGCCACCGGACGCCAGAGATTCGTTTGATTGTTGGCGGCGTGAACGGGTGCATAACTGCCCTGGAGCAGGTTGATGTTTTCATCTCTTCGCCAGTGGCTGACAAGATACTCGATGCTGCTGACGCTGGATGCGACAGTGATGATCTCCGTGTCCGGCAGCTGGGCGACTTCAAGAGCTTCAAGTTGACCTCCGACGATATGGACCGTCGGTGGCGCAATCATCTGCAAGGCCATCAGGAGATTGCCTCGGTCGATCATCGCTGCTTCTTCCGGCGAGCGAATGAGCGCTATCGGTCCGTCCATCAAGACGTGTGTAGTCTTGTCGTCATACGGCAGCAATTCGGTATCGACCAGCAAATAACCAGGCTCGATACCCAGTGTACGAAGGCATTTAAGCCAACCGTTCAGGAGCGAGCGGTCAACAAGCTGGCATCGAACGGGACGACCTGTACGGACTTGATCACTGGCAATGTGGAGGCTCTCAATATCCGCTGAGGCAAATTCCTCAACCGCAAACGGTAACGCACGACGCATTTGCGCCGCACTTTTTCCAGGCACCTTCACCGTCAGTTCAAGAACCTGATCATGGGGCACCAGTAACAAGACGTTGCGCGCATCCTTGACCCAGGTCTGGCTGGGATCCAGCAGATCCGCCAGCCCGCGATAGTCTGTAACGCCTCGACCACGCAGGGTGCCGTCTTCGTTCTGCATCAGCCATTCGGCGGCGAGTGACCAGCCGGATTCTTCTTCACGCGCCGCTGAGAGCAGACGCAAACAAAGCAAAGCCATTTTCAGTTCCGATTCACGTGATGATCATCCCGATCTTCAAGACAGTTGTTCATACGCCCTGTCCTCCTGCCGTCTGCGCCTCAACATCATCGTCTAGCTTGATTTGAACTCTGGAGCGAAAATCCCTGCCGAAGTCTCGCGAAAGGATTGAAACCTTGCCAGTTGTTGGGTCGCGGCGCGCGACCGAGGACATTATGGTCACCGTTTCATCGATCTGCACCTGCGTGTCTATTCGGAAGTATTCACTGACCACGGCAAGATAGGTGGAAAACGGGGCGAATTCCGGGTTCGTCTGCAAAAAATCTGCAACGGTCCTGAAGTTTCTGTCCTCGATGGCAAAGGCTCGATAACGAGGCAAATCCGGTTGCGCGATAAGCGACGCCAGCACATCACCGTCAACCGTGTTGATATTCAAGCTCAGTGAAGTAATGGGCAACACACAGGTGTAACGGGACAGCAGGCGTGTCGGATCCTCATCCTGACCGTGCAACACACGCAACTCGGATACATCACCCATGACTGTGTTTGGCGTCCTGTAAGCGGGATCAGCGAGCAGGTATTCATTGTCTTCAGCCCCAAATCCAGTGGCAACGTCATCGGCATCTATCCAGTCACTGATGCGGTCCGCGATTTCTGGCCCCAGGCCCAGGCCCGTGATCAGATTGACCACAAAGCCCTTGATGGGCGCAGGCGTTTCACTCCCCAGCGCGTTGAGATTGAAACAACCATTGAGGTCACGGATCTGCACTTCGATCTGCCCGCCTTCGTCGAGTGAGAGCGGCGGTAATGCCCTTGCCCAGATTTCCTGCAGATGGTCGCTGTCTTTGCCGGACTGGGTGAAATCCTCGTACAACACCTGCCGCGCCATATCTTCCCCGCCAAGTGCGTAGCTCAAACCGAGGTCCGACGCAAAGACGTTGTGGCTTTGGGCGATGAGGAGCGAATGGTTCACACTGAGTCGGACAGCAATGGCGGCGAGAAACGCAAAAAACAATAGCACGGTGATGAGAGCGACCCCACGCGCCCTGATCAGTGATGACACGCGCTGTCTGGAAGCGCATGGGATGGATCGCCTATCCACCCGGGACCTCCCATATTCTCTCGAGAGCGCCGAATGGCGGCGCCTCGAATTTCATGATGACCGCAGCCAAAGCTGCTCCGTTAGCCGGCCCTCCTGCACTCACTTGAGGCCAGAACGAATGTTCGTTCCCCGTCTGATCGACAACAGTGATTTCCAGCTTTTTCACGCCACTCAGCAGAATTTGAACAAGTGGCTCGGAATCCTGAGCCCGATCCAGCACCGGCCAGTAGAGCCGCTGGAGTTCCTGCTTTTCTTCGTCCAGACGATACGCCACGCGTTGCAGATCCGAGCGTTGTTGACCCAGCGGATTGCGCCAGCCAGTGCGCGTGAATTCGAAGAGGTCATCGTCATCAAGCTGAACGGCTGGCTGCTGATCGCCATAGGCGTCACGAACGCTGCGCCGGTGTATCTGCATGACGTCACGTTTGAGGATCGTCATGGCACGCTGCAGTTCGATCAGACGCGCGCCTCGTTCTGAGAGAATGGTCTGTTGATTGGACACGCGGCTGATCAACTGCGTGCCCATAAGTCCGATGATCGCAAAAATGAACAGGGCAACGAGGATTTCGATCAGGGTAAAGCCGCGAAGCTGATGGTTGTGGACACTTCGCAAGATCAGAATCGACCCAGGAATGCAGCCTGGTGATCCAGTGGGCCTACTGCCTTGCCGCTCGATTCCATTTCGAAGACGTCCACTTCCACTCGCTGAACGAATGGGTGATCGGTCGCTTTGACTTCACGCCTCAGCTCCCAGCGACGTCCGCCGGAATCGATCCGTGTGACTTCTCGTCCGTTAGGCAGTGCCTCAGAACGAAGCCGTTGGGCCAGGCGCATGCGAGTGATGTGATCTTCGCCAATCCAGTGTGCAATCTGTCTTCGTTCGATGCTGTGCGTCTGGGAGGCGATATTGCTGACGGTAGTGGAGACAATGATCCCTGCGGTAGCCAGAATTACCAGCGCCACCAGCATCTCGATCAGCGTGAAGCCGGATTTCATTCGTCTTCTTCCTCGAGTCTCGCAAGTGCTCGTTGCAGCCCATCACTGCTGACTATCCAGGGTGTTCCATCCCCAGCCGGGACAAACCGAATGGAAAAAGGTGTCACCTCACCGCTGGACAGCAGGAGGATGTTCGGGATCACCTCCCGCTCGCGTTTGTTCCCCGAGTCCGGCTTTCCGCTACTGGTCTTGTCACCTTCCGGAGATTCGATATCTGGATCCACTTCGGATAACTGCAGCTTGAATGCCTTGTTGTCGAATCCGTCAGTTTCCAGCTCGAGAGTTACCCCAGCCGGCAGTATGACGGGTTCGAAAGCTGAACCAATCGCGATCTGCCAGGTTGCCAGTTGTGGGTCGAACTCCAGAAACTGGTAGCCATCCTGGTTCACAAGGACGCCCCATTCTCGGTTGCGTTGTAACGCCTGCGCCCTAGCGAGTTCGATCCGCATAGCTGCCGCCTCTGAACTACTTGTCAGCGCCTGCCGGCTGCTACCACCTGAAAATGCGATTTGTACGACACCTGCGAGAATGCCGATGATCGCAACGACCACCAGCATCTCGATCAGGGTGAACCCTCTTCTATGTCTCATCCGACAACGTCAAAGGTCGGAAAAGCGGATATCGGCATCGAATTCCTCGCCCCCTTCGTTGCCATCGGCGCCCAGACTATAC
>CAMDVY010000227.1 GCA_945878745.1 Klebsiella pneumoniae
TGAAAATCCGCCAGGACTCGATCGCGTACCTGTGCAAAAGGCATGAGGGTGGCCGGCAGACGTTCTTCGATGCGGACGAGATGCCATCCATAGGCCGAGCGGATCGGCCCTTGCCAGCCCTGCCCGGAAAGTGCCGTGATTTCCGTTGCGAATGCCCGACCAAACAGATCTCCGATTTCTCGTATTGAACGCTGGGCGTACGATTTCTGCAGCATAAAGGGGTCGTCGGTCAGTGCTTCGTCGGTCAACGCTTGTTCGGCGTCCGCCTTTGCATCCGGCCGACGATCAACGCTGAAATAACGATGTGTGAAGCTGATGCGTTCCGGTTGGGTGTAATCGTCCCGGTGATCCCGGTACCACGCTTCGAGGGTCGCATCATCAGGTGGTGTTGTTGTGGCGATGTCTTCGGTGAGAAAGGTGAGCTTCTGCACCAGACGCCGCCGCACGATGGTGTCGTCTGTATCCAGGCCAAGTTTGCTGGCTTCCCGGTAGTAGATTTCCTCCCGGACGAATGCATCGACCAGACCGGTCATCTCCTCAGCGGTGGGTGGCCGTTGCATCTGCACCTGCCATTGGTCCGCCAGTCGGGCGATTTCTGCCGGTGTGATGTCGATCCTGGAGCTGGCGGAATCCGGTTGCCAGTACTTGCCTGCAACCAGCAGCATCGCTCCGACCGCGAGAAACGTGATCAATGGGTCGGACAGGAATTTCATCAGTTCATCTCAAAGCCGCCAGCGACCGTCAGGGCAATGCCGGTGACGTTTGCTGCGCTGGCAAGGTAGACCACCGCTTGGCCCATATCTGCCACCGTCTGAGGACGTCCCAGGGGGATGGTTCGCTCCATGCGGGCGTTGAAATCAGCGTCTTTCTGTTCGTCATTCAATCCGTTGCCGGGCAACAGGTGGTCCAGCCACATGGCCGTGCCGACCATGCCGGGGCAGATCGCGTTCACCCGGATTCCATCCGGTGCAAGTTCCGCGGCCAGTGCCTGGGTGATGCCGATGGCTGCAAACTTCGAGCCGCAATAGGCAGACATGCGGGCATAACCTTGTTTGCCGGCAATCGACGCGGTGTTGATGATGGCGGCATTTTTCGACGCGCGCAGTGCTGGTAATGCAGCCTGGGACATCAGGAAGATGCCCTTTGTATTGACGGCGAAGATCCGATCCCACTGAGCTTCGCTGAAGGTGTCGATGGGTCCCGAGTCGACGATCCCTGCGTTGTTGGCCAGCACGTCCAGGCCGCCGAAAGCTTCGACAGTTGCGGCGACCGCCATGCTGCAGCTGGATGCATCGGTCACATTGACAGAGGTCGATTTGATCGTACCGATGGCAGACAGTTCTTCGACGCAGCGCGCGAGCTCTTCACTGCCAGCCAGTTTGTAGCGCCATTCGCCGGCGGTGGATGGCAGATCAGCAATCATCACCTTGGCTCCGGCTTCGAGGCAGGCTTGTGCAATGCCTCGGCCGATTCCCCGTGCACCACCTGTTACCAGAACGATCCGACCTGCGAGTTGCATGTTGCCTTCCCCCTTTTTGGCTGCGGGCCATTATAGGGGGAAGCAGGAGAGGATGGAGGGGAGGACCTTTCCTCGCCAGTGTCAGGCGGCGAACTTGTAGAGATGGTGGTCGGTGTTACCGAACATGGCATCGATGACGAGCAGTCGCTTGAAGAAATGGCCAACACGCAGTTCTTCGGTCATGCCCATGCCGCCATGCAGTTGCACCGCGCTCTCACCGACGAAGATGGCCTGTTTGCCCACCAGGGCCTTGAGTGCATGAACCATGCGGGTGGCCTGTGCACCCGCCGATGCAACTTCCATCGTCGCGCGGAGCAACATGGATTTGCATTGCTCGGTTTCCATGAACATTTCCACCATGCGGTGCTGCAGTACCTGGAAATCCGACAGTGGGTGATCGAACTGGACACGTTGCTGCGTGTATTCGATGGTGTCCTTGTATAACACCTCCATGGCGCCAACGGCTTCCGCACAGATCGCGAGAATTCCGTCATTGACCACAGCCTGCAACAGCGGCAGACCTTCACCAATGGCGCCCAGGGTATTGGCTTTGTTCACCCGAACATCTTTGAAGGTGATTTCCGCGGCCTGCAACCCGTCGACGGTCGGGAAGGACTGACACGTTACGCCTTGCGTATCGGCATCGATCAACAACAGGGTGATGCCAGCTTCGTCGAGCTGCACGCCGGACGTGCGACAAGAGACGATCAACTGGGTCGCCGAACCGCCGTTCTGCACCATGGACTTCTGGCCATTGACGATCCAGTGGTCACCGCCATCAACTGCACTGGTAAGCACATCGTTCAGGTCGAAACGTGATTGTTCTTCGCTCATGGCGAGAGCCAGTTGATGCGTACCATCAATGACGCCCGGCAGCAGGGCTTCGCGAAGTGCAGCTGAACCACCACGTTTGACGGCTCCACCGCCCAGCACTACGGAGGCGAGGAACGGTTCTACGACCATGCCCTTGCCAAATTCTTCCATCACCAGCATGACGTCGATCTGGTTGCCACCGAAACCACCTTCGGCTTCACCAAAGGCCAGACCCAGCCAGCCCAGCTCGGCCATGGCTTGCCAGTTGGCATCGCTGAAGCCGCGTTTGCCTTTCATGTAACCGTTCCGCTTTTCCAGGTCGTACCGATCGGCAACAAAGCGTCGCACGCTATCGACGACGAGCTGCTGTTCTTCTGTCAGATCAAAGTTCATTAGTCAGACCTCTTCTTGGCGGCGTTGGCACTGATACCGAGTACGTTCTTGGCGATAACATCCTTCTGCACTTCGCTGGCGCCACCGTAAATGGTGTAGGCGCGGCTGGCGAGATAGCCAGACATGCCGTCACGGGCAAAGGATGGGCCTACCTTCCTGCCACCCCACGCGGCAGCAAACAAACCACCGGCCTGCATGGTCAGCTTCTGGATACGCTGCTGCATGTCGGTGCCTTTGAGCTTGAGAATCGAAGAGGCAGGCCCCGGCGCACCACCGGCCGCGGCTGCCGCCAGGCTGCGCAGCTCGGTGAATTCGGTGGCGAGGAGATCAATCTCGAGTTCAGCGACTTTCGTGCGAAAACCCGGGTCATCCATCAACGTGCCGGTGCCTCGCTTGACGGATGCGGCTCGACCCTTGAGTTTTTCCAGTGCGACGATGGAGTTGGAGATACCAGCGATGCCGGTTCGTTCGTGCTGCAGCAAACCCTTGGCTACGCTCCAGCCTTTACCTTCTTCGCCGACCCGATCTTCCACCGGTACCTTCACGTCAGTGATATGCACCATATTGACGGTGTGGGCACCACCCAGGGTGAGGATCGGTTTGACTTCCACACCTGGCTGTTTCATCGGGAACAACAGGAATGTAATGCCATTCTGTTTTTTACCGTCGTCAGAAGTTCGTGTCAGGCAGAACATCCAGTCGGCCATGTGCGCAGCGGTGGTCCAGATCTTGGTACCGTTGACCGTGTAGTGACGACCATCAGCGGACAACTCTGCGCGGGTCTTGAGGTTGGCGAGGTCGGACCCTGCACCAGGCTCGGAATAACCCTGGCACCAGTTCACCTTGCGTGCCCGTATATCCGGCAGAAAACGTTCCTGCTGCTCTTTTGTGCCGTATTGCATGAGCATTGGCGCGAGCATCACCGGACCAAACGGCAGATCCAGCGGCGTCTGGCGCGTGGCAGTAGCCTTTTGCCAGATGTAGTGCTGCGTTGGCGACCAGCCTGGGCCACCGAATTCGACCGGCCACTTCGGAACGTCCCAACCACCCTTGGCACCAGCCTTGCTGAACCAGCCGAACCGCCAGGCCATGTAATCGGTGCCCATGGGATAGGCATTGGTGTCGAGAAAGTCTTCGACTTCCTTCTGAAACACGAGGTCATCCGGTCCTAGATCGATATCCATGGTGCCCTCTGGCTGTGATTTAGGGCTGCAAGACTAGTAAATTCCAGAACAAAGTTCTAGAACGATGTTCTGGTAAATTGTAATAGCATGTCGTCATGCCAAACCTGAAGACACCATCAGAAAAACTCCGGTCCATTCCGTCGCAGCCGGAAAAGCCTTCACGCAAGCGCGATATCTTGCTCGCCGCGCTCGATTGTTTTGATTCAACTGGCGTGGAACTGGCCACTATTGGCGACATTCAGCGGTTGGCAGGCTGCAGTGTCGGCAGTCTCTATCATCACTTTCGCAGCAAGGAAGGGGTGGCAGAAGCGTTGTGGCTCACCCTCATAGAAGATTTCAACGATGCGATGCTGCGCCGTATGAAAAGAGCCAGGGATGGCCAATCTGCGGTTCGCAGTGTGGTTGCGGGCTACGTCGCCTGGAGTGAAAAAAATCCGAAAAGCATGCGTTACCTGCATGCGCGCGATATCGACTTCTCGACCGCCGGCAGCGCGCGCAAGAAAGAACTGCTGGACCAGTACATCCAGGGTGTATTCGCCATCTTCGCTCCGTTCGTACGCAGCGGTGAACTGGCGGAACTGCCGCTGCATGCCTACGTGCCACTGATCAGCGGTCCCATCGAGGCCTACGTCCGACGGTGGCTGGCGGGTGAAGCCCCATCACCCAGGCAGGTTGAAGCGTTGTTTGCGCAGGCTGCGTGGAATGCGGTAAAAGGCTGATACCGCCAAACTTGAGATTCTCCATGTCATACCAGACGCTGCTGGTCGATATCGTCGACAACGTCGCCACCATCACCATCAACCGGCCTGATGCGGCTAACGCGATGTCGCCTTTGTGTGCACGCGAATTCTCCCAGGTCGCCAACAGCCTTGATTCGGATGCGTCCGTGCGCGCGATTGTCATCACCGGCGCCGGCAAGATGTTTTGCGCAGGTGGTGATCTCGGTGCGTTTGCTGCAGCGGGTGATGACGCCCGCCGACTGTTGCTGGAAATGGCTGGCGACCTGCACATCGGACTGTCTCGATTGGCGAGAGGCAATGCCCCCGTCATTGCGGCGGTCAACGGTACAGCAGCCGGTGCGGGATTCAGCCTGGTGATGGCATGTGACCTCGCGATCTGCGCCGAATCCGCAGTGTTCACCATGGCCTACACCCGTGCTGGACTGTCCCCCGACGGCAGTTCCACGTTTTACATGCCACGCAAGATCGGTGATCGGCGTACGCGCGAACTCATGCTGACCAATCGATTGTTGAAGGCGCCCGAAGCGCTGGAATGGGGCATCGTCAATCGTGTGGTGCCAGATGCCCAGGTGTTGCCGGAAGCGATGAAGCTGGCGCGTGAACTGGCGGCGGGACCTACACGATCGTTTGGCGCAGTAAAAACACTGCTGAACGGCACTTTTGAGCAAACGCTGGAATCCCAGATGGAACTGGAAGCACGCTCGATTGCTGATCTGGCGCGATCAGCGGATGGGCAGGAAGGCATCCGGGCGTTTCTCGAAAAGCGCAAACCTAAATTTACCGGTGCTTGAAGTTCATTGTGATCCGGAGTCGATGCAACAGCGGCAGGTGCTAAGGATGCTCTGAAAAAGCAGAGCTTCCTTAGCGGTGCATGGATGCACCATCATTTTCCCAGCGTGAAACGCTGAGCCTCTTTTCGAAGAGAGGGGCGAGGAGCGCGACGCGCTCCGACCTGAACAAGTCGC
>CAMDVY010000228.1 GCA_945878745.1 Klebsiella pneumoniae
TCATGCGAGCGAGTTGCCCCTCCGTGGAAAATGAAGGATTGACCTGATCAAGTACAAAGGCCAGAACGACAGCCACTCCCATGGACAGCACAAGCACCGCCAGCAGCAACAACATTCGGGGCGGTGAGACCGGATTCAATTCTGCTTCCGGTGGTTCAATGATGTTGAAACTCACAACGTCCTGTTCTTCACCAACTCGGCCAATCCTCTCTTTTTCAGCCTGCATCCGCACCTGATCGTACAAGCCACGCCATTTGTCGTAGTCCCGCGTAAGTTCAAGATAGTGACGCTCGATTTCTGGTGCGGATCTCAGTCGCGCTTCGTACTCCTGTACCGTTACGCGTGCATCACCCAGCTGACTATCCAGTTCCGTGATCGCCAGATTGGATTGTCCAAGTTGCAGCTGGATCTGCATGTAGACTGGATTGGTGGCACTACGTGCGCCGTCCACGCCGCCCTCTGCTATGCCCTTTGCCAGATCCTTTTCCAGCTGTTCGCGAAGAATCACGAGTTGCTGATCAATGCCTGCGACATCAGGATGTTCCGCCGTGAACGTCAACAACAGCTGCGCCCGCTGGGATTCAAGCTGTCCGATAACACCTCGGGTCTTGGCGCCCGGAGTCAACGCTGCAGTATCCGTTTGTTGCTGGATACCGATCGGTGCTGCATAGGGGTCAACCTTGGACAGCTGCCGCCTCAACTCCTCTCGTTTGTCTACTTCCACTCGTCTGGCGCGTTCAATTCGGCTGACTTCACTTCGAGACGTCTGCAGCCGCTCGAATGTTCCGCCATCAGTTCCTGAAACAACAAATCCTGGATTACTGCGTTTGAACGCTTCCAGCTTCGATTCGGTTTCGGCGAGAAGGTCGCGATAGTAATCAAGCTGGCTAACGAGAAAGTTGCCGGCTCTGTCAGTATCGTTTTCTTTCGCCAGCAGGATGTGTTTTTCAAAACCCTTGAGAATGTTGTCGACGACGGCAATGGCCTGGTTGCGGTCGGTGTGTCGGTAGGTAACCGTGAACAGATTCTGTGCTTCGTCACCACGCCCGGATTCCAACTCCAGTTCTTCCATCATCTCCAGAACAAGGGACTCACGTTCTTCTTCCGTCCCGGCATCTGCATCGAGCCCAACCTCAGATACAACACGCTCAATCTGTGGTCGTCCGAGCAATGCCTGACGAACCAGGAAGACCCGTGATGAAACACTCGGTGTCATGCCCAACTGAGACACGACATCGCGCAGCCGTGAGCTGGCATCGATGTAAAATCGGGCATTGGCTTCGTAGACATCAGGCAGAGCAAGTACGACCAGGCTGCCGAGCATCCCGACCGACCACATGGCTATCATGCTCAAGCGACGAAAACGCCACATCTGATGCAACAGATCGATCAGCAGATAGTAGATGTCCTTCATTAACCCAATCCTCTGGTTATCATCCGGAGCAGCACGCTGACTGCCTCGGCTTCCTCAAACGTCTTCAGTTCAGCAATATCTTCGCGATTCTTTCAGCCGCTTTGCCATCCCAGAATTTCGGAGTCGTGGACACACCACTCTCCGCATGAGGGTGATTCTTGAACGCGTGCCAGATGGCGTCCGGATTCGTGCCTGCCAGCACATTAGTACCATGCGTTACCGTCACGGGTCGTTCGGTGTTGTCCCTCATGGTGACGCAAGGCACGCCCAGAATGGTTGTTTCCTCCTGCACACCACCACTATCTGTCAGCACCATTCGAGCGTTGGCGGTACAGCAGATAAAATCCAGATAACCGAGCGGCTCGACCAGCGTAATGTTGCCTCGCGCCAGCGCAGCGTTGAGTCCGGTCTGCTCAAGTTGACTCTTGGTACGTGGATGCAGCGGCCAAAGCAGCGGCATTTCCTGACTGACCTTCACCAGTAACGAGACCATCGAACGCAGTCCACAGGCATCGTCGACATTGCTGGGGCGATGCAAGGTCACCACGCCATAACCCTTGTCGACCAGACCAAGTCGTCGATGGGTACCACGCAACACCGCAGCGTCTCTGTGTTTGAGCAACGTATCGATCATGACGTTACCGACAAAGTGAATCCTGCAATCTTCAATCCCCTCACGGAGCAGGTTATCGCGGGCACCCTCTTCCGTCGTAAATAGCCAATCGGAGATCTGGTCCGTGAGTATTCGATTGATTTCTTCAGGCACGGAACGATCAAAACTGCGCAGGCCAGCTTCAACGTGAACGATCGGAATACCCATTTTCGCGGCATCAAGTGCACAGGCAATCGTTGAGTTCACGTCGCCAACCACGAGCATGAGATCTGGGCGCTGCTCTTTCAGTACTTCTTCGAAAGCGATCATCACCCGACCGGTTTGGGCACCGTGGGAGCCCGAGCCGACATTGAGATTAATCTCAGGTTTAGGCAGCCCCAATTCATCGAACAGGAGCTTGGATAATTCTGGCGAGTAGTGCTGCCCGGTATGGACCAGAATCTGCTCGAGGTTCTTGCCCTTGAGAGCAGCTTCACACGCCATTGATTCAATCAGCGGCGCTACCTTCATCAGGTTTGGCCGCGCTCCGACCACATGCAAGACTTTCATTGCGCTCTTGAAGATCCATTCCACGAGAGCGTCATGGTAGAGGACGCAGCTTCAGGTCGACGTGATGAAGATACGATTCTCTGTATCGTTATGGTAAAAAATGTTGTCTTGTTTAGAGACCTAGTACCAATTTTGACATGATGTTTCGCTGAATCTCGTTCGAGCCTGCGTAAATGCTGACCTTTCGCGTATTGAAATAGTCCTGTGTGACGCCGTTGGATCCTGCGGGTGCCACCGGCTTGAAGGGGTCATCATCCATCGGTGTGGACTCGTCCTTGACTGAGGCATAAAGACCGGCCACTTCCATAGCCAGCTCCGTGGCAGCCTGCTGCAATTCGGTGCCTCTGGTCTTTAACATCGATGACTCTGGCCCAACGTTTTGACCGTTGGCCAGTTGCCCGAGAATGCGAAGTTCGGTGTATTCCATGGACAGCAACTGAATGGTTACGTCGTCAAATCGCGCCTTGAAGGATGGATCATTTGCATAGACCCCACCTTGGCCGTCAGAAGTTGCGGCGGCCATCGATTGAATGTGGGACATGGCTCCATTCAAACCAGGTGAGTAGGCGTTGCCACGCTCGAATTCAAGCAGGTATTTTGCGCATGTCCAACCCTTTCCCTGTTCACCGACGAGTTGGCCTTTTGGCACAACTACGTCAGTAAAATAAACCATGTTGATTTCCTGGAAGCCAGTTTTTGGCTCGTCCAGGGTAATGATCGGCTTGACCTCGATACCGGGAGTTTTCATGTCAATCAGCAGGAAGCTGATACCAAGCTGCGGTTTTGCTTCCTGACTGGTTCGCACCAGACAGAAGATCCAGTCAGCATATTGGGCCAGGGTCGTCCAGGTCTTCACCCCGTTAACCAGATAGTGGTCGCCCTTGTCCTCCGCCTTGGTCTTGAGCGACGCCAGGTCTGACCCGGAGCCTGGTTCGGAGTAACCCTGACACCACCAGACATTGGTCGCGAGAATATCCGGCAGAAATCGTTGTTTTTGTTCCGCCGTGCCGAATTTCATGATGACCGGCGCGACCATCGACATGCCAAACGGAATGACTCCAGGAGCCCCGACCCGGGCGCATTCCAGTTCAAAAATGTAGTTCTGAGTCGAGGTGAACCCCGCTCCACCATATTCTTCCGGCCAGTCACGCGCCGCCCAGCCCTTTTCGGCCAAACGTTTTTGCCACGCGACCCGGTCGGCCTTGGACAGGCGCTCCAGCGCGCTACGACGCTGTTTCGAGCGGACCGATTCAGGCCACGCGATATCGAGCCAAGCCCGTACTTCAGCTTGAAAACGGCGGTCCGTGGCGGAAAAACTCACGTCCAACTCTGTTCTCCGGAACTATTGATGACGTGGGTAGTTTAACAGCTTGTTGCAATACAACGGGAGCATGCACACTGGGGCGGGGAGGAACAGGGAAATGTATGTCGTCCAAGATACACGGCCAGTCGATTGGCGCGGCCTTCAGTCCAGCCTATCGATGGTATGCCCTCTGTTTGCTCGTCACCGTTTACGTCTTCAATTTCATCGACCGCTCGATACTCGGCATTCTGGTCCAACCGATCAAGGCCGACCTGGGTGCGAGCGATACATTAATGGGGTTTCTCGGCGGCATCGTCTTTGCACTGTTCTACACGGTTCTAGGGATACCGATCGCTCGACTTGCTGACAGCGGCTCCCGACGAAATGTCCTGGCGGTGTGTCTCGCGTTGTGGAGCGGAGCGACGGCCCTATGTGGTTTCGCGCAAAATTTCTTCCAGCTGGCATTGGCTCGAGTCGGTGTTGCAGTGGGAGAGGCCGGTGGCAGTCCACCTTCGCACTCGATGATTTCGGATATGTTTCCCCCAAATCAGCGAGCGACTGCGCTGGCAATTTACGCCCTTGGTATCCCCATTGGCACCATGCTCGGCAACCTCGGTGGTGGCTGGATCAACGAAGCCTTTGACTGGCGCACCGCCTTCATGGTCGTCGGACTGCCAGGCGTTGTTCTTGCCATCATTGTCCGACTCACCCTGCGGGAGCCGCCGCGAGGCATCTCAGACGGATTTGTTGATTCGACCGTCGCACCACCGCCGATCAAGACCGTTTTCAAGTACCTCTGGTCGCTTCGTAGTTTCAGACTGGTCGCACTCGGGGCTGCAACCCACGCCTTTGTAGGTTATGGCGCCGGCTACTGGATAGCCGCCATGTTTGCACGGTCGCATGGCTACACCACGGGCGAGATGGGCACCGCCCTCTTTTATCTGGGCTTTGCTGGAATCGCTGGAACGTTCTTGGGCGGCTATCTTTCTGATCGCCTCGGGCGCACCGATCAACGCTGGTATGCGTGGTTACCGGCCATCGCTATCGTCTGTACGATTCCGTTCGGGGCCATGTCCTATCTGCACGATGATCCAAAAATCGCGCTTCTGGCGATGATCGTACCCAACGTCCTCGGTGGTTTTTACCTCGGACCCAGCTTTGCTGTAACGCAGGGGCTGGTTGGTTTGAGAATGCGGGCTCTGGCATCAAGCATTCTGTTGTTTGTCCTGAACCTGATCGGACTGGGGCTTGGACCCCAGGTTGCTGGTGTCATCAGTGACGTGCTTGCCGCTAGCACGAATCTTGGCACTGACGCTTTGCGATGGTCATTAACGATCTGTCTCGTGTTCAACCTGGTATCGGCAACGCTGTTTTTCTTTGCCAGTCGTACACTTCGAGCCGATCTGGCGAGGAGTCGGGAACTTGGCTAGCAGCCTTGTTACCCTGACAGATTCGCTACTGAATTGCCGTAGAATCGACTGCAACGAGGCCCAGTTCAGGGGCCAGCAACTCGTAGACTCTGCATCTGTCGCGAATGTCGTGGGTTATGGCCACGATACTGAGCTCCTCCGCACCGGTCGCGTCGACGAGTTCGCGCAGCCTCTTCCCTACCAGGCATGCGTCGCCCACAAACTGACGGCTTCTTCGACTCTCCAGCAGTATCTCTTCTTCATCAGTGAACGTTTGATGACTCGCCGATTCCAAAGAAGGAAACGGTTGAAAA
>CAMDVY010000229.1 GCA_945878745.1 Klebsiella pneumoniae
ATCGCGGTTTGCACCAGGGACAAGACCGTACGTCGACAAACTCCATGCAAGAGAACATGCGATTCGTCCGTCATCACACTATTCCGGGGCGCATGTTGCCTCTTGTGTACTCAAGCGATATCCCAGCAACCCACATCCGAGAATCAACAGGTTGCCAACGAAGTCCAGCAGCATCCAGTCGGTGAACATGCCGCGTACAAAATAGAAGTAGTAGTTGAAACCGAAAAAAGGCACCGACGCGACAACACCGAAGATGAGAAACGTGCGAGGCACAAATCGAGACGAAAGAATGACAGTACCCACCAGAATCGCCTGTGCACCGAAGCACTGCAATAACAACCGGCTGGTGTCGTTGCCAACAAAGTAGTCCGGTTGCAACCCAAGTGACTCAACCGTTCCCGGGAACAGGAGTGGCCAGGCGCCAAGGCCGAGGAATATGTATGCCAGAATTTTCTGCATGTGGATGGCCCGCATCGATTTCTCTCCAGCAAAAATCAGGACGGATGAGTGTCCGGTCGATCCTTGATCACAGCAAGAACCTCGATTCCAAATCTGCTACGAATTTCGCGCAGTGGCCTATACATTAACGACTCATGCCCTGCACATGGCCATCGCTCTCGCTAACGGGCACAACGCCATAGGGTACGAACGACCAGATAAGGTGCAACCGCCAAAGCATGGAACGTGTCGCCCAACGGCAGCTTGCTGTAGATGTCGAACGACTCGCGCAGCAGGTAGCCACGGATGGCCGACGGCCCACCTGTCGTGCCGAACAGGCTTGCGCACTTGACAACCGCCTCGTGCGGCATCGATACACCGCAACCGTAGACGACTTGCACCACATCGTGAGACCGAAAAAAGTCGCGCACCGGTCAGGCACCACGAAGTTAACCTTGATTCGACAATAATCGGCAGTATTTCAGGCACACCTCCCATCGCAATGTCGGGCAGCGCTCTCCGCTACAGCGGTGGTCTCTTTGTAGGAGCGGTCTCCGACCGCGATAGAAATCGCGCCTACGCGCTGGGGCTGATATCCACACCAAAATGCTGCTCGAACGCAGCGTAATAATCTGCATCCCCATCGATGGCTCCGAGCGCCGTCCAAGCTGCATCACCCATGGCATTTCGTCCGGCGATCATGCTTGCGCCACCCCAGCTTGAGGCATACCGCAGCTTTGGCTGACTGGTAGTGATCGCCTCGTGAATCAACCGGCCGACTTCCATTGGATCCGTCGCTTCGCTGATGCCCCGCGCATAGAACTGGAACATGCGCCGATAGGCCGCCGCATAGGCGCCAGAACCTTCGGGGTGATCCGTATTCTTGGCGAAGATGGCGGATTTGGTGACACCAGGTTCGATGATGGCGACACGAATACCAAACGGTGCTACTTCCTGCGCGAGTCCTTCGCTCATACCTTCCAGCGCCCATTTCGACGTGACGTAAGGTTGTTGTGCAATGGCGGCAACCCGTCCGACCACGGAAGAGACGTTGATGATCGAACCACTGCGTCTTTCACGCATCTGCGGCAGTACTGCCTGGATACACCGGACCGCGCCGTAGAAGTTGACGTTCATCGTCTCTTCGTACAACGAGATCGGACACTCTTCGGTTACCGCGTTGCCGCCAATGCCGGCATTGTTCACAAGATGGTCGACACGACCTGCTTCACCAAGAATTCGCTTGAAGCCTTCACGAACCGATGCGTCATCGGCAACATCGAGTTCCACCAGTTCCACATTGACACCAGCCTGCGCCGCCATGCCCTTGAGCTTTTCCGCCTTGGCGAGAGAACGCACCGTGCCATACACCTGATGCCCATGCGCGGCCAGCACAATCGCGGTCGCACGACCGATACCGGAATTTGCACCGGTGACTACACAGACAGGCTTCATGTTGTACTCCAGCAGCAGAAGATCCGCTTCACGTTAACACCATCTGCTGCGCCAGCGTGAACAGTGCTTCCGGAAAAACACCGAACCAGATCGTCGCGATCGTTAGCACCAACAACATGATTCCGCTGATCGTGCCGAGCCAACTGCGAAGATCTGCATCGCTACGCTCAGCGATTGCCTCACCATCCAGCATCACATTGATTACCCGCAGGTAATAGAACACGCCCATCGCACTGGCGACGACGACGCCGCCCACGAGCCACCACTGGTCTGCCTGGACACCGGCGGTGAGTATCACCAGTTTGCCAATGAAACCTGCGGTCAGCGGAATCCCGGCCAGGGACAGCAGCATCGTGATCAGCACCGCCGCAGCAAAGGGCTGGCGACGGAACAAGCCCCGGTACTGTTCCAGGTTCTCATGATCGAGCTGCCCCAATGGGCTCGACAGCTGCGTCATGACACCGAACATGCCCAATGAAGCCATTACGTACCCGATCAGAAACACCCCCGCCGCACGGTTGGCATCATCACCCGGCAACACCAGCGTGATGGCGAGAAAGCCAAAGTTGGCGATCGACGAATACGCCAGCAGCCGTTTCAGATTCGACTGGTTGATGGCCAGCAGGCTGCCCACCAGCATCGACGCAAGCGCGAGGCCAACCACTACGGTCGGAACCATCGACGAAGTACCGCCAACGTCCGTGTGCAGCAGGCGTAACGCAACCACGAACGCACCGATCTTGACGACCGTTGCGAGGTACGCAGTCACCGGCAATGGCGCCGCTTCATAGACGTCGGCAGTCCACTGATGGAACGGCACAAACGAGAGTTTGAAGGCGACCCCCGCCAGCAGCATGAGTGCACCCGTTGTCACCAACGGTGAACCGGAACCCGCACTCGCCAGCGCAGTTGCCAGTGTGTTGATATCGAGACGACCAAGCTCTGCATAGATCAACGCAACACCAAACAGGATGGTCGCCGTAGCTGCTGCGGACAACACCAGATATTTGATACCACCTTCGATCGAACGCGAGCGATCCACGGTATACGCAACCGCACCGACCATGGGCAGACTCAGCAGTTCGAGACCGAGCAACAGCGTCGCAGCGTGATTGGCTGCGGCCAGCGTCAGCGCACCGACGGTCGCGACCCCGAGCAGCAGGTAAAGTTCTTCTCGATTGTCACGGTATCCATCGAAGTATGCCGGGCACAGCACCAACACACCCAGTGTCGTGATCAGGATCAGCGCCATCGCAAAACGCGCGAGACCGTCGACCTCGATCAGCGCGGTAACTGCAACCGATCCCGGATCAACACCGAACCACGCCGGTGCAATACTTGCGAGTGCAAGGCTGACCCCGGCAATGGAAAGCCCCGCAGCCACTCGATGACTACGTCGAACCGAGATCCCGATCATCACGGCCACCACCGTGCCCGCGGTGATCAGCAGCGGCAACAGGGCCGAGACCTGGGCGTTCACCGTGCCACCCCGCTCGCAGACAACGCATCAAACGCGTGCATCGACGCACTCGCCGTATCGATCACCGGTTGCGGATACAAACCAAGGCCAATGAGCAGGATGAGGAGCGACACCACAATGGTCAGTTCGCGCCATGACAGGTCTGTTGGCGTCGACGACGGGTTGGTCGTACTCACACTCACCGCTCCGTGCAACGTTCGCTGCACCATGATCAGCGAATACAGCACCGAGAGGACCAGACCCACCGATGCGGTGATCGCAATCAACGGCGCGACAGAGAAGGCTCCGGACAGAATCAGGAACTCACCGACAAAATTGCCCAGACCCGGCAGACCCAGCGTGGCCAGCGCGAAGAACATCAACAGCCGCGGCAGGTTTGGCAGTTGTGTCGACAAGCCACCCAACTGGCGCATGTCGCGCGTGCCGTACCGTTCATGGATTTCACCACAGAGGATGAACAAGGCGGCGGCGGACAGACCATGAGCGATCATCTGCACCACAACGCCGATCAACGCCTGTTCTGTCCCCGCATAGATGCCGATCAGGACAAATCCCATATGGCTGATACCGGTGTAAGCGATCAGGCGTTTGATGTCATGCTGCGAGAACGCCACAACAGCGCCGTACACGACGCCAATAACGCCCATCCACATGGCAAATGGCGCAATCTCCAGGGACGCATTCGGAAACAGCGGAATACCAAACCGCAACAAGCCATATGCCGCAGTCTTGAGCAGCAGACCGGCAACGTCAGCTGCACCGGATGTTGGTGCGTTCGCATGTGCATCCGGCAACCAGCCGTGCAGCGGCACCATCGGCATCTTCACGGCAAAGGCGATGAAAAAGCCAAGCATCAACAACCATTCGACCGAAGAACCCATGGGCGTGCCCAGCAGGTCGTGATAGTCGAATGACAGGAGCCCCGTACTCTGACTGTTCACAAATACCAGCCCGATGATGGATACCAGCAACAACAGCCCTGACGCCTGTGTGTAGATGACAAACTTCACGGCTGCCTGTTGCCGCGACTTGCCACCGGGCGGGTCGTAACCCCGGAGCGCAATCAGGAAGTACATCGGCACCAGCATCATTTCCCAGAAGAAAAAGAACAGCAGCAGATCGAGTGCGAGGAAAACACCGATCACACCAACCAGATTCCACAGCAGATTGAGATGGAAAAACCCTGGGTCCGCATCGGTGTCACGCCACGAACTGGCAACGGCCATGACACCAAGCAGATACGCCAGCACGATCATCAGGATCGACAACCCATCCAGACCGAGGTGGAAGCTCGCGCCAATCGCCGGGATCCAGTTGGCCCGGTACTCCATCGTCCATTGCGGTGCCGCGTCGCTGGTCGTAGCGAAGCCGGCGCCGGTGAATGAAAAATCCTGCGTCAGCCACAGCCACAATGACAGGCCAAGGCCAGTCAACAAGCTGACCAGCGCCAACCAGCGCGGTGCAGCGCTGGACCATCGGCCACTCTGCCAACTGGCCGCGCCACCGATCAGCGGGATGAGAATCAACCAGACAAGCGTCATGACACGATACTCATGTGAACGCCACCAGGCCCAGCAACACACACAATCCGATCGCTGCAACTGCAGCGTAACCGCGCAGGTTGCCGTTCTGTGTCATTGCTATCGTCGTACCCAGACCACGCAGACCGAGCGGAACCACGCCGAGGATCTGATCAAGGATGTCGCTGCGATTCACGTTCGCCAGCCAGACAAACGGGCGTACAAACAACAGACCGTACAGCGCATCAAACCCCCAGGCGTTGCGCCACAACCTGCCGATCGGCCCGGTGACCCCATGTGCGGCCAGAGCGGCCGGCAGTTGAGGTGCGCGCAGGAACAGCATCCAAGCCAGCGTTATTCCAGCCAGGGAGACCAGCACTGGAAGATGCTCGATCAAGGCACTGTCAGCGGTAGCGGCGACCTGCTCGGAAAACAGACCATCCAGCGGCAGGTGAATGTAGCCGCCGATCAGGGACAGCACCAACAACACCGCGAGGGGAATGTGATGGCTGAGCGCCCGTGTGGACGTTGGAGCAGCGGTGTGCGTATCGGTCGTGTGGTGCCATCGCTCCGGTCCGAAAAACACCACGAAGATCAGACGGAAGCTGTACAGCGCAGTGAGAAAGGCACCGAACAGCCCGGCCATCCACAGACCATGGTGGCCGCTCAGATAAGCCTGATGCAGGATCTCATCCTTCGAAAAG
>CAMDVY010000230.1 GCA_945878745.1 Klebsiella pneumoniae
GTGAAGTCTTTTTGCCGAAAGGAGGGCCCCAGGTCGCCCTGCGACAGATTCAGCAAATAACGGCCGTACTGTTCCACCAGCGGTTTGTCCATATGGTAAGCCGCGCGCAGGTTGGCTTCGACTTCCGGTGGCAAAGCACGCTCGCCATCAAATGGACCACCCGGTGTCAATCGAAGCAGGACGAAGATCACCGTGACGATCACCAGAAAGGTCAGGCCCAGGGAGGCCAATCGGTAGATCATCAGGCGCATGCCCGATCAGCGCTGCAGATAACGCGCCGGATGAGCGTCTCGCGGATTGTCATACCAGCCGCGCAGATCCGGACGTACCAGTCGACGCGCGGTGAGTGCGAATAGTGGCATTACCGGATAGTCCTGTATCGCCAGGATCTCGGCGTCACGCAGCAGTGCATGTCGGGCTGGAATGTCCTTCTGCTCGCGTGCTGCGTTCAGCAGTTTGTCCACCGCCGGGTTGTTGTAGCCGCCGTAATTGGTATCGCCGGTGCTGCCGTGCAGCAAACCCAGGTAATGTTCCGGATTGCTCTCTCCCAGCCATCCGGCCTGGGCGACCATGAAATCACCCTGGCGCAGATCGCCGTAATGAACCTTGAGTTCCGCCTGGTGCAGTTGAACCTTCACACCGATCTGCTGCCAGAATGCGGCGGTCGCCAGGTTGGCCTTTTTGCCATCAGTGCCCGTGGCATAACGCAGCTCGACGTTGAGTGGCTTGTTGGTACCATAACCCGCTGCAGTGAGCAGCGCCCGTGCCTGGACCTGCCGTTCACGGAGAGGCGTGGTTGCATGGGGGAGAGCTGGATGGTCATAGTTGGCCACCATGGGTGGTACGAATGAGGTTGCAGCAACGTCACCGGAACGAAGCACCTTGTCAGTCAGGATGGAGGGCTCGACGACCATCGACAGGGCCTTTCGAACACGGACGTCGTTGAAAGGCGGGCGTCGTGTATTGAAAACGAGATACATCATCGACAGTTGTGGCGAAAGGTGCAGCTCGGCGGCGCGAGTCGCACTCAGATTGGCCAATTCACCGGCTGGAAATCCACTGATCGCATCCATGTCACCAGCCCGATAGCGGTTGTAGGCGTTCTGGCCGTTGGCGAGGCTGTGATAGAAGATCGACGGCGTTGCCGGAGCCGGCGTGAAGTTTGGGTTCTGCGTCAGTTCGATATGTTGTTGCGGTTTCCAGTCTCGCAGGATGTAGGCGCCGTTGGACACCCAGTGTTCTGGTTTTATCCACGCGTCTGCAACGGAGTCGATAACATGTCTGGGCACGGGAAAGGCGGTCGGGTAGAGCAGCCGTTCCGGCAGGTGCGGGTACGGCTGTCCAAGCGTCAGCTCAAGCGTCAGATCATCAATGGCTCGCACACCGACGGCATCGACAGGCATCTCCCCCTTGCTGACGGCTTCGGCGTTTTTCAGGGGATACATGAAATAGGCCAGACTCGCGGCGGTTTTTGGATCGAGCAGTCGCTGGAACGCATAAACGAAGTCGTGCGCAGTGACGGGTTTGCCGTCTGACCAGCGTCCATCCGCGCGGAGATGGAACGTCCAGATGAGACCGTCTTCGCTCGTCTCCCAGCTGCTGGCCGCGCCGGGCATGATCTTGCCCTCGGCACTGAAAGTCGTCAGGCCGAGAAACAGGTCGCCCAGCACAGACTCTTCCACGCGCAGATTGTACCGATGAGGGTCAAGCGTGGCAGGTTCGCCTGCCAGCCCCAGATGTATGGCCGCGGAGGTAGCCAGTGTGGTGGTGGAAGCCAATGCCAGCCAGTTGACCAATAGCACCAGCAACGATGTCTTGAGTGTGAGTCGCAGAGAGTTGTTCATGGGGCGAACGATAGCCCATCCCCGCTCCTTGGTCTGCACCCATCCCGATGCTGTTGTCACTCTGTTTCCAGGCCGACCACACCGGAGCATTACCCCGTCCTGAATCAAGAATCAGTGGCTCGTGAAGAGCTTTGCGCTGGGTTCAGCCATCGTCGAGAATGGGACCATGAAACATTATCTTGTGATTGGTGGTCTGGGTCTGGTCGGGCGGGCGGTGATCAACGCGCTCGAGACGGACGAAGATACAAAAATAACGGCCGTGAGCCGACGGGCGCCCGACTTCATCACACGCGCCGACTGGCTTCAGGTTGATCTCCTGCAGCGGGAAGTCTGCGCTATGAAATTTCGTGCGCTGCAGGATGTCACGCACATCGTGTACTGCGCGCTGTTCGAGCAGCCGACCTTGATATCCGGCTGGAAAGACGATGAGCAGATCCGGATCAACACGGAAATGCTGGCCAACGTGCTCGACTTTGTTACACCGAGTCGTCATCTGACGGTGTTGCAAGGGACCAAGGCATACGCTGCGCATTATCGGGCGATGGCGCTGCCTGGCAAGGAATCACTACCGCGGCCACCGGGAGCAAATTTCTACTGGAACCAGGAAGACATGGTGCGCGAGCGGCAGCAGCGCGCCGACTGGTACTTCACCATCGTTCGACCGCAGATCGTGTGCGGGCTTGCTGTTGGCAGCCCGATGAATATGGTGGCTGCCATTGGCGTCTACGCGACGTTGATGCAGGCGCTGGGCAAGCCGGCCGGTTATCCAGGTGGCAGTGGTTTTGTCACGGAGGCGACTGATGCTGATCTTCTGGCCGAGGCCATCCTCTGGGCGGGTCAATCAAAACGCGCTCGCAACGAAACCTACAACGTCACCAACGGCGATGTTCTGGAGTGGACCTCATTGTGGCCAGAAATGATGAGCGCCCTGGGCGTCGCCAACGGACCAGCAGAGAAACGACACCTGCGTCAGGAAATGCCGCGATACGAGGACCTCTGGAAAAGACTGGTCAAGGAACATCGGCTGCGTCCCTACAGCCTGGCGGAACTGGCGGGGTCGTCGTGGGAATTTGCAGACGCCGTGTTTGGTACGATTGGTGGCGCCACGACGCTGCTCAGCACGATCAAGATTCGCGAGCATGGATTTGCCGGGTGCATCGATACCGGGCGAATGTTTGCCCGGCACTTTGCCGCCATGCGTGAAGCAAGGCTGTTGCCATGATGTCACTGGTTGCCGACATTGGCGGCACACATGCGCGCTTTGCGCTGGCTGATGTGGAGGGAGAACTGATTCGGTCGGTGTTCCTCGCGACGCAAGAGATGGGCTCTGCGCATGAGCTGGTCAAACAGGCTTTGGCGATGCTTGCCGTCGAAGTCCCAGCACGGATTTGCCTTGCCGTTGCCGGACCGATTCGGGATGGTCGTGCGCGCATCACCAACCATGGTGCGGTGTTCGATAGCGCCGAACTCAGCCGTTCGCTGTCATCCCGCGTGTTGCTGGTGAATGATTTTGTTGCCCTTGCGCATTCTATCCCGCACTTGCGCGATCTTCGCCAGGTCGGAGGGGATGCATCAACCACCGGGCATGGCGTGAAAGCGCTGATCGGTCCAGGCAGTGGTTGCGGCATGGCGACCCTCGTGCCAATCGCCGGACAGTATCGTGTCTTCCCCAGTGAAGGAGGCCATGCGGATCTGGCGGTTACCAATGCGCTGGAGGTGGAGCTGTGGTCTGCCTTGTCAAGACGCGTGCCCCATGTGTGCTGGGAAGCCGTGTTGAGTGGTCCAGGACTGGTTAACCTCTACACGGCGCTTTGTGAAGTCTGGGGGGTACAGCCAAGTGACCTTTCAGCAGCACAGATCAGCGCCGCGGGCGTCGACGTTGCAGATCCCATCTGCCACCAGACACTGGAACTCTTTTTTGCCTTTCTCGGAACGGCCGCGGGAAGTCTTGCAGTGACGACGATGGCAACGGGCGGCGTGTATGTGGGTGGAGGCATCGTGCCGAGACTGGTCGACTTCGCGGTTGGCAGTGGGCTGCGTCGGCGGTTCGACGAACGCGGCATGCTGACGGAAGTTGTTCGTCAGATTCCTCTCTATCTGGTGCTGGATGAGATGCCGGGGCTGGCAGGCGCGGCGCGGTACCTGGTTCAACACCTGCCTGAATGAACCTGCTGTCGTTTCGACAACAATTTCTCTGCCGAAAATGCCGCGCAGAGCGCCTCTTGCAGGAGCGGTCTCCTGATCACGATATTCGGATCGTTCACCAGGTCGTAGGAGCGGTCTCCAGACCGCGATTGTTGGGATCCTTGAATATCGCGATCAGGAGATCGCTCCTACGGACCTTCCCAGACTCTTCGTATCAGGTTCCGGTCTTGGTGGCGTTGAATCGTCTGGCGAGATAGGACTGGAAGCCTTCCAGAGGCGCCGGCATCGACAGCAGATAACCCTGCACTTCCGAGCAGCCGATTTCGCGCAATACCTTGAGTTGTGACTCGGTCTCGACGCCTACTCCGACCGTGCGCAGATTGAATCGCTGGCTGAGCTGACACAGTTCGACGGCCAGTGCAGTTGCTGCAGAGTCGACATCAATTCTGGCAATCAGCGTGCGATCCAGCTTCAGGGTATCGGCGGGACAGCGCAGCAGCTTGTCGGCTTCGATCAACCCGGAACCCAGGCCATCGATGGCAAATCGTACGCCGAGATCCCGCAGCTTGTAGAGGTTGGTCCGCTGGTTGTCCACCAGATACAACAGGTGTTCGTGCGACAGCTCCAGTTCGAGCATTGCCGGATTCAGCCAGCGGTCATTTGTCAGTCTTTCAATCTGCTGGTTGATCACGCCTTTTTCGAACTGTTGGGGAGAAACGTTGATGGCAAGAATGATGGGTTGCAGCAGATTTTCAAACCAGGTAGATGCTTCGCGACAGGTTTTTTCGATGACCCAGTCACCGATCCGAGCCATTTGACCCGCTTGTTCGGCGATGGGAATGAAATGGCTGGGCGCGAGTTCACCGACTTCCATGCCTTGCCAGCGCAGCAGGGTTTCAACGCCGGTCATGTGCTCACCATCGGCGGTCCATTGGGCCTGCAGCAGGAGCGAAAATTCTTCCCGTTGCAGCGCCTGGGGAATGCGTGAGCCGAGTGCAGATGGTGGTGCGCCGATGACTCGGTCTCCACCCTGGCTTGCGGCCAGCGCTTTGGCGGCCCAGGCGGCGTGCCAGAGGCGTTCGGGATCATCACAACGAGACTCCACGACGAAGCCGGCGCTGGCCGTGACGTGCAGCGTACCGCCTCGATAAGCGATACCCGGGCGAAATGCTTCAACAAGTTTCGTCGCACAGGCATAAGCGTTCGGTTCGGTCGCCGAAGGCAACAGCACCAGGAAGCAGGTTGCGTCAAAAAAGCCTAACTGCTCGCCAGCACCAAGTTGTGCCTGCAGGAAGTCCGCCACATGCCCGAGCAAGTCAGTTTTGCTGATGGGATCCAGATCTGAGTAGAGGAATTCACCATGATCCAGTTGTATGACAACCAGACCTACGCTGGTGCCTTGATAACGCCGTGCCTGTTCGAGAACTTCTGCATGCCGGGGCAGGCGGGTAATCGGCTCGAGTTTTTCAACGTGGCTGAACTGCTGACGCAGTCTGGCGACGCTGGTTGAGGTGGTAATGCAGTTGCGCAGTTCCGCCGCATCATCCGGCGTCACGTGACTGACTCCCGGTGGTAATTCACGAGGTTCGCCAATATAGAG
>CAMDVY010000231.1 GCA_945878745.1 Klebsiella pneumoniae
CAGTTCAACCGGCCGATTGCCACGTTTCAGGCGGTCAAGCACATGTGCGCAGAAATGGCCGCTGAGCTTGAACCATGCCGCGCCTTTGTCTGGTACGCAGCTCACGCCCTTAACACCCTGCCTGCAGAGGCGCGTTTGACCGCTTGTCACCTCAAGGCTCATCTTGCCGAGGTTGGTCAGTTCGTCGCCAGGACAGCAACCGAGGTGCATGGCGGCATGGGGTTCACCGTCCTGGTCGGTTTGCCGTCCTGGTTCAATCGCGTCGGATTCAATCGTCAGATGCTGGGTACACCGGAGCGACTGCGCGAAGAGGCAGCCAGGCTGCAGGGGCTGGTTGCATAACAATGACCGACAACTACAGCCCCCTGCCGATCCTGCCACTCAAGGATACGGTGGTGTTTCCCCACATCGTTGCGCCATTGTCCGTCGGACGTCCACGTTCGCTGGCTGCGGTGCAGGCAGCGGCAGATAACTCCCGCACCTTTCTCGCAGTCGCACAGCGCGAAGGCGACGTTGAAGATCCAACCATTGATCAGTTGTACCCGATAGCGACGCTGGTCACGATCAACCGAATCGAGAAGCGCAAACAAGGCGCGCAGGTCATTGTGCAAGGGGAACGTCGTGTTCGGCTGCTTATGGCTGCCGATTCAGACGGTTATCTCTCCGCCAACTACGAACCACTGCCCATCCTCAGTTTTCCGGTGGCCGGCCCGGAACAGGCCGAAGTGGATGCCCTGCTGCGAGAAAATCAGCAGCTGTCCCAGCGCATCGCACTGCTCTATGACCAGGAAAACGGGCAGCAGATTTACCAGCAACTGGTGGGTGGCATCACTGATCCAATCGCCCAGATGTACCGCATCGCCTCCCTCGCCAATCTGACGGTTGCGCAGGAGCAGCATGTTCTCGAACAGGACAGTACACGGGACCTGATGCAGGCGGTACACGATATCCTGCAGCATGAACTGAGAGTCACTGAAGTCCGTCGTCAGATTGCCGAAAAGGCGCAAGGCGATCTGGAAACCCAGCAGCGCGAGCACGTTCTGCGACAACAGAAAAAGGCCATCGAACAGGCGCTGGGAGACGGTGATGATGACGGGGATGAACTCGAGACGCTGAAGGCACAGCTGGATGAGGCGCAGCTGTCGGCCAAGGTGCGCACCGAGGTCAATCGGGAATTCAAACGCCTGAAACGAATGTCGGCCAATGCCGCCGACTATCAGGTTGCCCGCAGTTATCTGGAGCTGGTCGCTGAGTTGCCATGGCACGAACGCACCATGGATCTGCTTGATCTCGGCCACGCACAGACAGTGCTTGACGAGGATCACTACGGTCTCACCGAGATCAAGGAACGCATTCTCGAAACGCTGGCGGTCATGCGACTGAACCCCGAAGCCAAGGCGCCAATCATATGCCTCGTCGGTCCACCCGGCGTTGGCAAGACGAGCCTCGGTCAATCCATCGCCCGGGCCATGGGTCGAAAGTTCGAGCGACTCTCTCTCGGGGGCATGCACGACGAAGCCGAATTGCGCGGCCATCGTCGTACCTACATTGGTGCCATGCCGGGTCGCATCATCCAGGCCGTGCGCCGCGCAGGTGTACAGAACCCGGTCATCATGCTGGATGAAATCGACAAGCTCGGACGTGATTTTCGCGGTGATCCATCCGCGGCGCTGATGGAGATCCTTGACCCGGCGCAGAACCGGGAGTTCCTCGACAATTACCTCAATCTGCCCTACGACCTGTCGAAGGTCATGTTCATCACCACGGCCAATACACTGGACGGAATTCCTCGGCCGCTCCTGGACCGCATGGAGATACTCGAACTCTCCGGTTACAGCGACCTGGAAAAGCAGGGCATCGCACGCCAATACCTGATTCCCAGGCAGATCCGCGAAGCGGGTCTGACACAGCAGCAGTTGACCATCGACGATGATGCGCTTGCCTACCTGGCCCGACGCTACACCCGGGAAGCTGGCGTGCGAGAACTGGAACGCACGCTGGGGCGATTGGCACGCAAACGCGCCCGCATGGTGGTGGAGGCATCCGACACCGAAAGCACATTGGACACCGCTGCCATCCGCACCTTGCTCGGCCCGGAAAAATTCAAGCCGGATCAGGGCCGTGGTGCGATGCGAGCCGGTGTGGCGACCGGCCTTGCCTGGACCGAAGTGGGTGGCGATGTCCTCTACATCGAAGCGTCACTCACGCCCAAGGATGAAAAAGTCACCCTGACGGGTCACCTCGGTCAAGTCATGCAGGAATCGGCGCGCGCAGCGCGCAGTCACATCTGGTCGGTGGCCGAATCCCTCGGCATCGATCGTGCTCGCATTGAAAACACCGGGGTGCACGTTCACGTTCCCGCTGGCGCTGTTCCCAAGGATGGTCCTTCCGCCGGGGTCACCATGGCGACCGCGTTGGTGTCGGCCTACCTGGATCGACCAGTACGCAGCGATGTGGCAATGACGGGTGAACTGACACTGGCTGGCCTGGTACTACCGGTCGGCGGCATCAAGGAAAAGGTGCTGGCAGCGCATCGTGCAGGCATCAGGCATGTATTCCTACCGCGCGAGAACGAAGCGGACCTCGACAAGCTGCCCGCATCCGTACGCGCAGATCTTCAGTTCACGCTGGTCGACACGCTCGAGGATGTTCTGCCCAGTGCGCTTGAACCTGCGCAGCCCAGCTAATAACAAACAATCACACACCCAGCCGGTACCATGAAGAAAAGCTCCATGCGTCGAGGATCCGCGCTGCTGCTCCTGCTTCTGCCGATGCTGGTGACTGCCAGCGACCTCTCGTGGTACATCGCCGGCAGAACCAGCATCGGCCGAATGGTGATGAAGAATGCAGATCACGATGGCAGCTTCGGCACCGGCGTCTTGATTCAGGGTGTCACGGACGGTGAATTTCTGGAAACGACCAAGCGCGACTATTCCAACGGTATCGGAGGCGCAGTCGGTCTTGATCGCGGTGCCTGGCGGTTCGAAAGCGAATTGTTGTGGCGCTACCGTTCCGACTGGGATCTGACCGCTCCGACACCGTCCACCGGCAAGGTCACGCTCTTCCGCACCAACTACGGCACGACCACGCTGTTTCTCAATGCGATGCGCCGTGGTGCGCTCGGTGGCCAATGGTCCTGGGAGGCCGGCGCCGGCATCGGCCTGGTTCGAAAGGTCTACGAGAGCGAGTTCAATCTGCGCGGCGAGCAGCGGGGACTCCCGTCCGATATCCTGGTCAAGGATCGCAGTACGGAAACAGATTTTGGCTGGTTATTGCTGGCTGGCATCAGGTGGCAGTTTGGTGAACGATGGAGCGCCCACTTGCGGTATCGGCACGCCGACTTTGGCGATCTCCACGCTGGACCCTACCGTCAACGCAGCGAGCGTGTCAGGGCAAATCTGGACGCCCACGAAGCGACGCTGGGATTCGAACGCAGCCTGTAGTCGATGCGCAGTTTTCCGTGCGATACTCCCGCTCGTCCTGAGCCAGTTGCCTGTGTCTCAGGGCATACAAACGACAATCGCGGAGAGTTGACATGAGCGCAGATGGCATCTGGAACACCACCATGAACACCCCGATGGGCGCCCAGCAAGGCACCCTCACACTCGCTGCAGCTGGCGGTGCACTAAACGGCAAGCTGAGCAGCCCACAAGGCGAAATCGCGATCATGGATGGCAAGGTAGACGGTAACAGTGTCAGCTGGAAAGCCAACATCACCTCGCCCATGGCACTGACCCTCGAGTTCAGCGCCACCGTTGATGGCGACAAGATGAGTGGCAACGTCAAGCTTGGCGCGTTCGGCAACGCATCCTTCGTAGGTACGCGCGCCTGATGTGGTCTGTTGGCAGGCCAGTGGAGGTCTCAAGCTTAGATGAGCTGGGAAAAAGAGATCGACGAGCTGCGTGCTCGTGAAACACTGGCCTTTGCCATGGGCGGCGAAGACAAGGTCGCCCGTCAGCACGAATTCAACAAACTCACCATCCGCGAACGCATCGCGGCCATTGCGGACCCGACAAGTTTTCACGAAATCGGCACCCTGGCCGGTGTTGGCGAATACAACGCTGACGGCGTACTCAAATCCTTCCGCCCCTCCAACTTCATTTTCGGTACTGCCGAGATTGACGGTCGGCCGGTGTTGTTGTCCGGTGATGACTTCACCGTGCGCGGCGGATCTGCGGAAGCATCCATTCCCGGCAAACGACTGCGTGCTGAAGGACTCGCCCTTGAATTGAAACTGCCCCATATCCGTCTGGTGGATGGCATGGGCGGTGGTGGTTCCGTGAAGACCATCGAAACGGCTGGTCGCACCTACATTCCGGAAGTACGCGGGTGGGAAACCGTCGTGCGGCATCTCGCTGTCGCACCGTCTGTATCTCTCGCACTTGGTTCGGTTGCCGGTATTGGCGCTGCGCGTGTGGCGACCAGTCACTATTCCGTCATCGTCCGGGACAGCGCGCAGATGATGATTGCCGGACCGGCACTGGTGGACTGGGCAAGCCTCGGCGACGTCAGCAAGGAAGAACTGGGTTCGTCGAAGATTCATACACGCAATGGCGCCATAGACGACGAAGTTGAAAGCGAGTCCGAGGCATTCGAGGCCGCGCGCAGATTTCTTTCTTATCTGCCATCCTGCGTTGATGAACTTCCACCCGTTACAGAGTGCGTTGATCCCGTTGATCGTCGGGATGCACACCTCATCAGCATCGTGCCAAAAGATGCGCGCAAGGTGTACGACATGTTTCCGGTTATCCATGGCATCGTCGACACCGGATCGTTTTTTGAAATCGGCAGACGCTGGGGCCGCTCCATCATCACCGGTTTTGCCCGTCTCAACGGCATTCCGATTGCGTTGTTCGCGGAGAACCCGAAGATTTATGGTGGCGCTTGGACTGCAGACGCCTGTCGCAAGCTCATTCGCTTCATGGACATCGCCTCCACCTTCCATCTGCCGCTCGTGCATCTCGAAGACTGTCCCGGCTTCCTGATCGGCAAGGAATCAGAAGAAGCCGCTACCATTCGTTTTGGTTCACAAGCCTTTGCTGCGCTGGGTCAGGCCAGCGTGCCGTTTGCCTGCGTGATCATCCGCAAGGCATTTGGCGTGGCCGGCGCCGCCAACCACAAACCAGGCAGTGAACATTTCCGCATGGCGTGGCCCTCGGGCGACTGGGGCTCATTGCCGATTGAAGGTGGCATCGAAGTGGCTTACAAAGCGGAGCTCGCTGACAGTCCGGATCACGACGCACACCTTGCCCGTATCAAGGATCGTCTGAACAAACTTCGCTCCCCGTTCCGCAGCGCCGAGTACTTCGAAGTGGAGGAAATCATCGACCCGCGCGACACCCGTCGACAACTTTGTCAGTGGGCAGCGTTGGCCAGACGAGCATTGCGTCCGGTGCCACCGAGCTTCTGGTTCCGACCCTGATCAAGCCTCTTCAATAGGGCTCAATCAACCGCCAGCGACAGCGTATGCCTACTCCCCAACAACATCGCTCATGGATTCAAGCCGCTCTGGTCTCAACCGCAGTGCTGCTCCTCACGGCTTGTGCCGGGGCGCCGACGCCTGACCTGGATCAACTGTTCCGAAGT
>CAMDVY010000232.1 GCA_945878745.1 Klebsiella pneumoniae
TACTCGTCGAATTGCCGCAGGCCGGAAACGTGCGAATCGTCGGCAATCTGCTGGGTGATCCGCGTCAGCCGATTTCCATTGGCGCCCGGGTCCGCGGTGTGTTCGAACATCATGTCGATGCCAAGCCAGCCTTTACCTTGCTGCAGTGGGCCGTAGTCGCCTGAGCACTGACCCAAATCATCTGAACTGGAGGAACCCGCATGGCCGAGATTCACGGCACCTTTGATCCACGCTTCGAGCCTGTACGGGCGGCGCTTGCCTCCAATTTCGCCGAAAAAGGCGATGTCGGCGCCAGTGTTGCGATCAGTCTGGACGGCGAAATGGTGGTTGATCTCTGGGGCGGTCATCGTGATGCCGCGAGCACACTGGCCTGGGAAGAAAACACCATCGTCAATGTGTATTCATCAACCAAGACCATGGCAGCGATGAGCATGTTGTTGCTTGCTGATCGAGGTGAGGTGGATCTTTATTCGCCGGTCGCGAAGTACTGGCCGGAGTTTGCACAGAACGGAAAAGAGAAGGTCGAAGTTCGTCACTTCATGAGTCATAGCGCAGGGTTGTCCGGCATGGATGAACCGATGACGCCAGCGGACGTGTACGACTGGGACAAGATGGTCAACGCACTGGCAAGACAGGCGCCCTGGTGGGAACCTGGTACACAGAGTGGTTACCACGCCATCACACAAGGTCACCTGATTGGCGAGGTCATCAGGCGCATCACGGGCCAGAGCATCGGTGCGTTTTTCCGCAGTGAAATTGCTGAGCCCACGGGCGCTGATTTTCACATTGGCACGCCGGAGTCCGCTTTCCCCCGTATCGGTGAACTGATTCCACCAGCAGTTGCCCCAGCGGGTATGGCTGATCCGAAGTCGATTGCTGGCCGATCCTTCGCCAATCCGAAGATCGATGCACTTGAGTCCCGCACGTCTGGATGGCGCCGCGCCGAAATTCCTGCCGCCAACGGGCATGGCAATGCTCGCAGCATCGTGCGTGCGCAGACCGCCATGGCCAACGGTGGCGTCGCGTTTGGCAAGCGTATTCTCAGCGAAGCGGGTACACGGCGGATCTTCGACAAGCAGATGCACACACAGGACCTGGTGCTTGGTGTGCCCATCGTCTTTGGCATGGGTTACGGCCTCACCAACGAGATCATGCCCATGGGGCCGAACCCGCATGTGGCCTATTGGGGAGGATGGGGTGGCTCCACGGTCGTTGTCGATCAGGATGCGCGGATGTGCGTGTCCTACGTGATGAATCGAATGGAGGGCAGTCTGCTTGGGGACACGCGTGGTGCGGGGATTCTGCAGGCCGCGTACCAGTCGATCGCCCGATGAATACTTCCAGCAACGTGCTGCGCCTGGTCCTGGCGGTTGGTCTGGTTGCGTGGTCCGCGCTCGTCTCGAGCGAACCCTACGACCCATTGCGAACGTTCAGTGATACGGCAGTTCAGACTCTTGATCTGACCGTCACCGATGTTGCCCACAAGCGTGAGATCCCGGTGCGGATCTATCTCCCGCTGCAAACCTCGCCCGCGCCGGTGGTTCTGTTCAGCCATGGTCTGGGCGGTTCGCGAGAGGGCAGCGTCTATCTTGGCAAACACTGGGCAGCGCGTGGTTATCTCGCCGTCTTTCTGCAGCATCCAGGCAGTGACACGAGCGTGTGGCAAGGCGTTCCACCTGCCGACCGCATGGCGGCCCTGCGCGACGCTGCGAATGCCAGAACGTTCGTTGAGCGGGTGCAGGATGTACCAGCCGTGCTTGATCAGCTCACCCAATGGGGGAAAGACCGGAGCCATCCATTGGCTGGTCGTGTGAATATCGACAAGGTGGGGATGTCGGGCCACTCGTTTGGCGCAGTAACAACACAAGCCGTCAGCGGTCAGCGCGATCCTCGTGGCAGGACCTTGTTCACTGACAAACGGATCGACGCGGCCATCATCATGAGCCCATCGGCACCACGACGCGGGTCGGCGGAGTCAGCCTTCGGCGCGATCAGCCTGCCGTGGATGTTGCTGACCGGTACCAGGGACACGGCGCCTATCGGCAACGCCGATCTCGCGTCTCGGCTCTCGGTTTATCCCGCGTTGCCTGCAGGTGGCAAGTACGAACTGGTGTTGAACGACGCAGAACATTCCGCCTTTACCGACCGAGCCTTGCCCGGTGATTCAATGGCACGCAACCCGAATCACCACCGGGCGATTCTGGCGCTGACGACTGCATTCTGGGATGCGTGGGTGGTTGGCGATGCGGCTGCACTGGCCTGGCTTGATGGGCCTGGGCCAGCCTGGGTTCTGGAAAAGGCGGACCGGTGGTCGCGGAAGTGAAACCCTTACCGGTTTGATGCCTTAGTCGTCGTCTTCTTCCGGACCTTCGTCTGTGTCGTCAGGACCGCTATTTTGAATATCCGATGACTCTGCATTCGCCTCCAGCATCAACCGCGCCTTTTCAAACGACGCCATGTCCTCTTCCCTGGGTACCGGGAACGCGAGCGGCAGTGAGTCCAGGGTATGCGCGATGATGCTCGATATGATGGCCTGCATGGTTTGTTTGTCATCAGCCGGCACGACATACCAGGGCGCGTGATCGGCATCCGTGTTGGCGATGGCTTCCTGGAATGCGGTCTGATAGTCATCCCAGTGTTGGCGTTCGTCGACATCCCGTGGATTGAACTTCCAGAGTTTGTCGACGTCGTTCAGTCGTTCCAGTAGTCGAACACGCTGTTCTTCTCTTGATACGTTGAGGAAAAATTTGACGACGACCACGCCGTTTGCGACGAGGTGCTCCTCCATGCCGCGGAAATCCTTGAAACGTTGTTCCCAGAAGGCGTCGTTGGTGTTCGTGTTGGCGAGTTGCTGTGCCTGGATGATTTCCGGATGAACCCGGACGACCAGCACTTCTTCGTAGTACGAACGATTGAAAATGCCGATATGACCGCGCGCTGGAATAGCCTGCCAGTGGCGCCAGAGAAAGTTGTGATCGTTGTGTTCGTAGGTCGGTGCTTTGAAACTGCGGGTTTCAAATCCCGCTGGATTGACGCCGGTCAGTACCTTCTTGATGGTGCTGTCCTTGCCAGCTGCGTCCATGCCCTGAAAGATCAGCAGCAGCGCGTAGCGATCATGTGCGAACAACTTTTCCTGCAATTTCGAAATGCGTTTGACGGCTTTGCGAAGTTGTTCTTTCGGATCATCGAGCCCCTTCCAGCGTGTTTTGGCTTCCGTGATAAGGGTACCCGCCTGATAGCGGAATCGTTCGGCGATGTCCTGATTCTTCATGATCGTGCCCGATGCAGATGGTTTTGTACCGCTATTTTCCAGGCAGATGCGTTTTCGTACTGAGGACTGTGCCCCGCATCGGCGATTGTCACCAGATGTGATTCTGGAATGGCGGCGTTGATCTCGGTAGACGGTTCGATGAATCGGGTGTCGTCGGCACCGACGATCACTGTGGTCGGCATCCGGATCTCGGCCAATCTCGAGGTCACTGGCTCATGGGACCACAGCTCGCTGCCAAGATCCCGAAAAGCGCGCCAGTCCATGTGTTCGAGCTTCCACTCGATGCGGCGCCAGTGTTCATCCTCGCCGAGATAGTCGATACCGCGCTGCTGTGACGGTGTGCGCGCCAGTGTTCTCATGCCCCGGGCGAGGATGCCGGTACCCTTGTCCCGTGCCTTCTCGGCCAATTCGACCCGCAACTCTGGAGGGATCAGTGAAACCGGGCGAGAGGAGGTATCCATCAGAATCAGCGAACGGAAGCGCTCTGGCGCGGTGAGCACCGCGCGCATGGCGACCATGCCACCCATAGAATGTCCCAGCAGGTGGGCCGGGCGGATGGCGAGTGCTTCAAGAAACCCCAGCAGGTCGGTCACCAGCTGATCGAGGGAGTAGGGCATCGCATGGCTTGTTTCACCGTGACCCCGCTGATCCGGTGCGATGACGTGGTAGTCATCGGCGAACCATGGCGCCTGGTTCAGGAAATCCAGCTTGCCACCGGTAAACCCGTGCACCAGTACCAGCGGCTCACCACTACCGCCCTGATGAAACGCCATCGACAGGTCGCCGACACTGACGTGCTCTGTGGGCAGGCTTGTCATCAGAATTCCATGATCGCGCGGCCATTGATCTTGCCACTCTCAAGTGCATGACAGGCGGCGTTGATGTCATCGAGCTTGAATCGTTCGGTGACCATGGCGTTCAGATCCAGCGTGCCTTTTTCGAACCAGTCGAGAAAGGTCGGGAAATCACGGTCCGGTGCGCACGAACCACCGATGCTGCCGATGTAGTGCTTTTCATTGAGCAACATGTCCATGGCGTTGAGTTCAACGGTAGTTGAAGGCACACCAACCAGCACCGCGGTGCCACCGCTGCAGACACCGAAGTGTCCGGAGCGACACGCAGGGAGAATTTGTTCCATGGTCTTCTTGATGCCGATGCAGTCGAAGGCGTAATCCACACCACTGACCGAGGATCCCAGGATGGTGAATTTGCCGTTGGTGCCGGTCAGTGCATGGATGGCGGCAATCGGATCTTCCCGGCCAGCGTTGATTCCATGCGTTGCGCCAAAGCGTTTGGCAAACGCCAGTTTCTCATCGGACAGGTCCACCGCAATGATCGGATTGGCGCCGGCCATTTTGGCGCCGACCACGGCTGACAAGCCAACACCACCTACGCCGAAAATCGCCACGCTTTCTCCGGGTTTGACGTTCGCTGTGTTGATCACCGCTCCAGCGCCCGTCATCACCGCGCAGCCGATGATCGAGGTGACATCGCGCTTGATGTTGGCAGCCACTTTGACGACGTACTGTTCGTCGGCGATGGTGTGGTCAGCCCAGGTAAAGACGTTTTCGGAAATCGCCGTGCCATCACTGACCTTGAGTTCGGCGCGAACCGGCCGTCGACTGGCGGCGCCAGCATCACGGGGTACCCAGGTCACCATCACGGTGTCGCCCTCGCGCACATGGGTAACCGCAGAACCGACTTTCAGGACCACGCCCGTCGACTCGTGACCGAGTACTACGGGGTTGGCGCGAGGTCGATGCATCTGATGCAGTTGGGAATGGCAGATTCCAGAGGCGTACTGTTTGACGACGACCTGGGTCGGACCCGGGTCAGGCAGGGTGATGTCTTCGATACGAAGCTGTGAAGTGGTTTGTGGCAGAACCACGACACGTGCGGGTGTACCCATGATCGGTCTCCAAGTATGCTCAGTGATGTCGCTGGATTATTCAGGGCTTTCGCGGCAGAAGGAAGGGGAAACCCGGGCTCGGCGCAGCCAGGTCGAACCCAGCCCGGGCGCGAAACACGAATGTAACGAGCCGATACGGGGATATGCGTGACTGATACCTACCGATTGGTATTCCGTGGTGAAGTGATTGAGGGGCAGCATCCGGCTGTGGTCCGCAAACGGCTGGCCATGGCATTGAAGCTTGATGATGAGCGGGTGCAATCGCTGTTCACCGGCAATCCTGTGGTGGTTCGCAAGAGTGTGGATGCCGAGACGGCGGCGAAATTTCAGGCGGTTTTCAAGAAAGCGGGTGCGCGGTTGCGCGTGCAGCCTATTGTCGCCGCTGACACCCCTGCA
>CAMDVY010000233.1 GCA_945878745.1 Klebsiella pneumoniae
CCCCATCCAGGCGTGCATGGGACTGACGCAGCCACTGCAGGCAACGGGCCTGATACGGGAAGGTCTGCTGCTCCCAGTGCGCGCCATCGATCGTCGTCGCAAACGTCTTCGCGCCCTGGTTCAGCGCTGCGACGTTGGCTAACAATGCAGGCACGTAAACCCGGCCAATCTCTTCGAGAAACGGACGCAACACAACCGCCACTTCCTCACGGCCGAGCCAGTCTTCAAGCGTCGGTTCAAGGCCCGAGAGATCTTCAACCACGCTGCACCAGGCATACACACGCGGTGCCAACCGGAACGTCTCGGCCATGGGCGTGGGATCAAACATGGCCAGCTGCGTGAGTTGCCCAAACAGGCCGAAGTCGGCACTCGACGGACGATCACCAAAACAATAGGGGCTCGCATTCATCCGCTCGGCAAACACCGCAAGGAATCGCCGATAGCTGGCTTCGATGATCGGCGCGGTGATGTCATTGCTTCCGACCACATACAGCCGGCTGATCTGTCGATCACGAATGAACTGGCTGCGTGGAGCCAGTTCTTCTTCGGTGACCGTGAGGTCACGCCAGCGTGGCAGGATTTGTCCGGCGCGCTCGATGTCTGCCGCGTAGTACCAGCGATAGTGGAACATCGCCTTGGTCAGCCATTCGTCGGCGTAGTCTTCAATCAGTTCATCGAGAAAGGCCAGTGCAGGGTCATCGGGAATCACCGAGCGACCACTGAAACGCTGTTCCAGATCGCGGATGATCGGTGTGGAATCAACTACCGCCTGATCTTCTCCCGGAAACCAGAACGTCGGCAGCAGTTCGACCTTGGGTTTGGGCAGCTCATTGGCCTGGGCGGACCCGCTCATGATCAGCCGATACGGAATCTGTCGATAGCGCATCAAGGACAGCATTTTCCGTGTGTAAGGTGAACCGGGTGCACCCCGGATGATCAGCGAGTCACTCATTGACAGGTCCTTAGGAATTTTCAGGTCGACGTATGCTGCTGGCCATTGTAGTGGGAGAATTCCGGTATCCAAAGGACCACAACATGCCCATGCCTACCTGGCTCGATGCCCTGCCCCGTGTCTCCCTCGGTCATCTGCCAACCCCGCTGGAGCCGTTGACCCGCTTGTCGGAAGAACTCGGTGGCCCGCGCATCTGGGTGAAACGGGACGATTGCACTGGGCTCGCCACTGGTGGCAACAAAACCCGCAAACTGGAATACCTGCTAGCCGAGGCGTTGGCCCAGTCAGCGACAGACATCATCACGTTTGGGGCAGTGCAGTCAAACCACGCCCGCCAGACCGCGGCGGCCTGCGCACGACTTGGCCTGCCCTGTCACCTGATACTGACCGAACAGGTGGCCTGGAAACACAGGGCCTATGCCACCGCCGGCAACGTCATGCTCGACCATCTGTTCGATGCGCGGGTCCACATCATGCCGACGGCGACAGCTGCAGATTTCACGCAGGAGTTACGCACTAACCTTGAAACACAGGGGCGACGCCCTTACCTGATTCCGGCGGGTGGGTCGAATGCAACGGGTGCACTGGGCTACGCGCGATGTGCGGCCGAACTGATCGCCGATTGCGACCACCTCGGGATCAAACCCCGCCACGTCGTACACGCCAGTTCCAGCGCTGGCACCCAGGCCGGGCTCGTCTATGGTTTCGCCCACCTTGGCGTTGACATGACGGTCCACGGCATCAATGTGTATCACGAAAAGCTGAGCGATCTGGAATCGCGCATCCTGAAAATCGTCGGTGACCTGGCCACGCGACACGGACCGATTGAAACCCCCGCCATCCAGCTCACCGACCGGTATCGCGGCAAGGGCTACGGCTTTCCCACTGAAGCAACCATCGACGCCATCCGCCTGCTGGCCCGACTGGAAGGGTTGATCTTCGATCCGGTGTACAGCGGCAAGGCGGCGACGGCGCTCATCGATATGGTCAGCGTCGGCCAGTTTGGTGATGCGAAGGACGTGATCCTGATCCACACCGGTGGTGTTGCGAGCCTGGGGGTTTACGACAACGCGTTCGCCAGTTGACTCTCTGGATCTCTCTCTGGATCGCGGTCAGAGACCGCTCCTACAAACTCCCTGCACCATCAAAATGTCGTAGGAGCGATCTCCTGATCGCGATTCTCGGCACCATCCCGACCTCGTAGGAGCGATCTCCTGATCGCGATTTTTGGTGGCCTACGGAATCGCGCTCAGGAGAGCGCTCCTACACACACAGACCCACCGCGCCTCACAACTGATCCCAATCCCGCAGGATGTGCAGACGTGTGATTTCCTTGCGAAACCACGGCGTAAATAAGTCCGGGCTACGGTCCAGCATGGCCAGCAACTCGGCTTTCGTCACCCATTGCACCGCCGCCACCTCAACCGGATCCACACGCACGTCCCCATCGTGCCGCAGAACAAACGCCTGCTGGAACTCGGCATCCACACCACCTGGCCAGACCAGCGAATCGGCATGGACTTCACCCAGCGGCCGTGGTGTCACGCCGGCCATTCCCAGTTCTTCGAACAGTCCCCGCCGCATGCCCCGGACATATGACTCGCCACTGTGCAGATGTTCGCCACAGGCGTAATCCCAGCAGCCCGAATAGAGATCTTTGTCAGAGGCGCGTCGCTGCAACAGCATCCTGCTCGCTCCGTCAAAAACGAAGGCATGGGCTGAACGGTGCCAGAATCCTTGACGATGCACCTCCCCCCGCAAGCACTGGCCCAGCGGGGCGCCATTGGCCGCGAATATGTCGAAATACTCCATGCACGCCCCTCCTGGCGTTGATAGGCTTGGCCCCGATCAATTCGCTGGAGCGAATTGATCAGAATTAAAATAGTCAAATCATCAGGACATTTACTGTGGTCGACACGCGAACCGTACACACCTACTGCCGTATTTGCGAACCCACCTGTGCACTGATCGCCGAGGTTGACGACCAGCAGAAGATCACGCTGCGGCCCGACAAGTCACATCCGGTGCACCACGGATTCGCCTGTCACAAAGGCCTCAATTTCACGGAAATCCACAACGATCCCGATCGCCTGAATCACCCCCTCGCCCGCCGCGGTGGCAAGGACGTAGTCGCTGCGTTCGAGCAACTCGACTGGGCCTCGGCATTTTCACAGATCTCTGACCGCATCAACGACGTGCGCGCCCGCCATGGTGATGACGTGTTTGGCATGTACACCGGCAATCCCAGCGCCTTCAATGCCACCGCACGGGAGGGCGCTCGACGATTTGCCGGCCAGGTCGGCGTGCGCTACTCATTTGGCTCCGGCACCCAGGATTGCACCAATAAATTTGCGGCCTCGGAACGGGTTTTCGGTACCGCCAACCTGCACCCCATCCCGGATTTTGCCCACACTAGCTACTTCCTCTCCATCGGCAGCAATCCGCGCATCTCGCACATGAGTTTTGTCCACACCACGGACCCCATGGGCAAATTGCGCAGCATCGTCAAGCGCGGTGGCAAGGTAGTGCACATCAATCCACGCCGTATCGAATCCGCGACCCCCGCCACGGGCGATGTGGTCCTCATCAAGCCGGACACCGATCTGTATTTCCTCGCCGCACTGATTCACGAAATGGTGGCCAATCGCTGGCATGACGATGCATTCCTGCGCGCGCACGGCAGCAACGTCGACGAGATGCTGGCCTTTGTGTCGCAGTACCCGGCGGAACGCGTGGCCGACGTCACCGGCATCGCAGCCGATACCATTCGCACCATCGCCTGTGAATTCGCTAGTGCCGATGGTGCCAGCGTGCACTGTTCAACGGGCGTCAACATGGGCCGACAGGGCACCCTCGCCTACTGGCTGGTGCAGATGCTGTCACTGGTCTCCGGCAATCTCGGTCAGCGTGGTGGAAATCTCTATTCGCCGGGTTACTTCGCCGCCGCGACGGTTGGCAAGCCAAAAAGCGACGATCCGTTTTTCGATACCGAGTTTGGTCAGTTGCGCACCATCACCGGCAGCCTGCCAGGCAATCTGCTGGCAGACTACATCGATGCCGGCAAGGTGAAGGCGCTGTTCTGCATGTCCGGCAATCCGGTGTTATCCATGGGCGGTGAATCACGACTGCGCCGCGCCCTGGCCAAACTTGAATTGCTGGTTGTGATTGACCTCTATCCGAATGCCACGTCCGCACTGGCGGACTTTGTTCTGCCCGCCACCGACTGGCTCGAACGCGAAGACGTCAACGCCATTTCCGTCGGCTTTCATCCTGAGCCTTACGTGCAATACACCCCGGCAGTGGTGGACCCCATCGCCGAGCGCAAGCCCGAGTGGTGGATCTACAGCAAACTGGCAGCGGCCATCGGCGGCGCCGATGTCACCACCAGCGCGACGTTCAACCCCTTGTCCCGCGTGGATCGGCAACTCACGTCGGCCGGTTTGTCACTGGATGACCTGAAGGCCATGCCAGGACACGTCCTGCGCCTGCCAGATCCGGAACCGGAACAGCTCTATGCACTCGGTGTGCAAACCGGTGACAAGCACGTCGACTGCTGTCCCACGCTGTTTGCCCTCGATCTTGAACACGCGGAAACGCTGTTCAATGAAATGGCCGCAGAAGATGTCCATCAGCTCAAGCTGATCACGCTGCGTACCAACTACATGGTCAACAGCTGGTATCACAACGCACCATCCCTCAAGCGCGACAACGCGCTCGACAATCCCCTACACATGAACCAGGTGGATGCGCAGCGCCTGCGCCTGCAGGCGGGCGCAGAAATACGTGTCAGCAACCAGTACGGCAGTGTCATCGCTTTGCTCAAGCTGGACGACACGCTGCGACCCGGCGTAGTCGCCATGACCCATGGCTGGGGACACGGCAACAACAAACAGCTGCGCGTGGCGAGCAATCATCCGGGGGTTAACGTGAACCAACTCTTGCCGACCGGCGTAGGCAGTTTCGAAAGGCTAAGCAACCAGTCACACATGACAGGCATTGCTGTCGAAGTCGTCCCGGCGGGCTGATCACTCAACGAATACAGCAATGGCGTTTACGATTGGCCACTGCTGGTTCGTGGACCTCTGCGAAGTCAGCCAGCGCAAGTTCGGGTTCCACGACGCTGCTAAAGCCCTCTCGGCACTGCGCGCGTCGTTCCATTGGTGCTTGCTCTACCTGGTAACAGTTTTGTCGTGTGCAAGGAACGGTGTGCAAAAAACTTGGAATTGATTCGACTTCGTGAAGATAGACAACACGACAAACGGTCTACCGGTCGCTGAGAATTCTCATTGACCGAGGCATCAAGGCCCGCTGTGTGATGAGCAAGGGCGCTGTCCAAAAAAAAGACATAGCCTGTCCCTAAAAACTTGTCGAGAAGGCCGCTTGATTGTCTTAACCTTGATTAGACAATAATCTCGCAACAAAACATGGTGCGCAGGGGTGTTCAGAGCTTCGAAACGATTGAGCGCGGATAGAGCAGGGATAACAGCAGAAATCAAACTATAACGCCATCACCAATGAAGTTGGCAGATTCAATCAATCGTAGGAGCGATCTCCTGATCGCGATTTTTGATGCACCCAACAATCGCGGTCAGAGACCGCTCCTACAAAGAGACCACCGCTGT
>CAMDVY010000234.1 GCA_945878745.1 Klebsiella pneumoniae
TCGAACCGGCCGCTGGAAGTTGGTGTTGGTCATTGGGGATTGATCGAAGAAGCGGTACTGACTCGCTTCGAAATCGGGGAGGCTCGTTAGTGCAATCAGTACTGGGTATCGTTGTGTTTATCGGAGTCGCATGGCTGCTGAGTCAGGAACGGGCGAAAGTGCCCTGGCGGATGGTGGTCGTCGGTATCGCAACGCAGCTCGTACTGGCCTATCTCCTGTTCCATATCCCCATTTTTGCGAGTGCACTGCTTAGTCTTAACTCAGTGGTCAACGCCGTTCAAACGGCGTCCCTGTCTGGAACTTCGTTCGTGTTTGGGTATCTGGGGGGGGCTGCAGCGCCTTACGCCGTTACAGACCCAAACGGGTTGTTCCTGTTTGCCTTTCGCGTGTTGCCCCAGATCATTGTCTTCAGCGTATTGGTGGCGTTGTTGTGGTACTGGCGAATCCTGCCGACCCTGGTAAAGATCCTGGGTCGTGGGCTGACGCGGTTGCTCGGTGTGGGTGGGGCAGTAGGAACCGGCGCCGCTGCCAGCATATTTCTGGGAATGGCCGAGACACCACTGGTGATCCGAGCCTACCTGGACCGCATGAGTCGATCGGAACTCTTCACGTTGATGACCTGCGGCATGAGCACCGTGGCCGGTTCGATCATGGTGCTCTATGCGTCCATCCTCAGTGATCAAATTGACGGGGCGCTCGGACACATCATCATCGCGTCGGTGCTCAACGTCATCGGCGCCATTGTCGTGGCGCGAATCATGTATCCCCCGGACGAAGAAAGTCCGGCGGGCGAGGTCGCTGATGGATTGATCTATACCGGTCACATGGACGCCATCACCCGGGGAACCGTTGATGGTCTGCAACTCGCGGTCAATGTGGGAGCCATGGTGCTGGTTCTGGTGTCATTGGTGGCACTGGTGAATTACATCATCGGCAACGTGGAAATCCTGGGTGCACCGCTCAGCCTGGAACGGATGACCGGACCGTTGTTTGCACCGGTCGCCTGGCTGATCGGCATTCCCTGGAGCGAGGCACAAACCGCCGGCAGTCTGCTGGCGAGCAAGCTGATTCTGAACGAGGTTGTTGCCTATCTGCAGATGGCGGCGTTGCCTGCTGACGCGTTGTCGAGCGCCAGTGTACTCACCATGACCTACGCACTGTGCGGATTTACCAACTTCGGCAGTCTTGGAATTTTGATCGGTGGTCTGGCAACACTTGCGCCGCAGCGTCGGGATGAAATCCTCAGGATAGCCCCAGCCACCCTGATATCCGGAACCTTGACGGCCTCCATTACCGGCGCCATCGTCACGTTGATCGGCTTGTTGTCGTGAAATGGTTGGTGCAAGTGGCTAGTCCAATCAGTGAGGAGCAGTTGCCGCAGCTCGATCTGGATGAATGTGTCGGCATCGTGGGGCCAATCAGTGACTATCGCGGACAACTGCTGGTAGAAGAATCACAGGGTATTGGCCACTGGGTGATGAAACGCCAGCTCGAATACAGCACAGGGCGACACTTTGCACATCTGGCCATGCATGCACTTGGTGAGACGCCAGTGTCGATCATGCGTCGGAAAGATCGCTCGCCTGTGTGGCCTAGCCACTTGATTGGCAGCATCGCGCATTGTGATGACATCGCGATTGCGGTCGTGACTCATTCTCGAAGCAGTAACGGGATTGGCGTTGATATCGAATCTCGTGGCAGGATTGGCGCAGAGCTGTTCGACACGTTGTTCACAGTGGCTGAACAACGGGCAATTCGGGATGGCAGATCGGCCACGGAACTCTTCTGCGCGAAGGAAGCACTCTACAAGGCTGTACATCCGACGGTCAGGAAGTTCATCAACTTCACCGATGTGACGTTTGTGAATGAGACCGCGGAAGCAGATGTGGTCCGCTACGTTGGCGAAGATCCAGAGGCGGGGAGGGCGGTTTCGATGACGACCGTATCAAGACGTCTGACGACCACACATGCGTGTGTCATCGCCTGGCTGCCTCTCTCGGATGGCCATGGCGATGTGAAAGTCCCCGTGAAAAACCAGTCTGGGTGATGACTTGTGGCATTCCTGCAAACCAGAGACTTTGAGAACACAGCGCGACGCAAGCTGCCGCAAACGATCTTCGATTTCATCAAGGGTGGAGCAGGATCTGAGGCCGCACAGCGTCGCAACGAATCGGCGTTTGCAGGCGTTGCCCTGGTCCCCCGTGTGTTACGAGCGCCACGGGTACGCAGCAGCGTGGTTCGATTGTTGGGCGTCGACTATGCCGTTCCGTTCGGCGTTTCACCGATGGGATTGGGGAATCTCGCCTGGCGGGGGACTGACCGAGGACTTCTCAAGACCGCTGCAAACAACGACCTGCCTTATGCCTTGTCAGCTGCTGGCAGTACGAGCATTGAAGAGGCCGCAGCACTCGCCAATGGCATGCTCTGGTTTCAACTGTACATCGGCGCCGATTTCCGGATCAGTCAAACCTTGATGCAGAGGGCAGAGGCTGCGGGTGTGCGTAAACTTGTTCTCACGGTCGATGCTGCACATCCGGGTTTACGACTGCGTGACAGGCGCAATGGTTTTGCAGAGCCGCTGTGGCGATCACCCGCACTGCTGTTCGACTACGCGCGGCATCCGGGTTGGTCGCTCTCGACGCTGTTGGGTGGGCTGCCGCAGATGGTCAACCTCAGTCAGAGCGATCTGCAGCTTAACGGCCCCGAGGCGACCCGGGTGTTCATGGCTTCGATGATGCAAGCGGCTCTCGACTGGGAATTGCTCGCGAAAGTCCGTGAACTTTGGCCTCACCAGTTGATCGTCAAAGGTGTACTAGCGGTTGAGGATGCAATTCAATTCCAGCGCGCCGGTGTTGATGCACTTGTTGTGTCCAATCACGGTGGGCGGCAGTTTGGTTCGGCAGCTTCTCCCCTGGACGTATTGCCGGCCATTCGAACAGCGGTGGGGCAGGCATATCCCCTGATTCTGGAGAGCGGCATTCGCTCGGGTGAGGATGTGATCAAGTCCATCATACTTGGTGCGGACTTCGTTTTGATCGGCAGGCCATGGTTGTTCGCCTCCGTCGCTGCGGGTCCGATACGTGGCGGTCAAATCCTGGCTGACCTGCTGACAAACGAAGTGGATAACGCGATGGCTCAGCTGGGTTGTAACAGCATCGAATCGCTCAAACACGTCGAAGTCGTTAGAGTCCCAGGTTAGGCGACCGGCTCAGCCAACCAGAATGCGATGACAGAACAAACTCCTGGAGATACCGACATATGCAATTGACTCAACTGTGGTGCTATCCAATCAAGTCCTGCGCAGGAATCGAGAGTTCAAGCGCCAGAATTACATCGGCTGGCCCTGCGTTTGACCGCGAGTGGATGATCACTGACGCGTCTGGTCAATTTCTGACCGGTCGTGCGCATCCGAAACTCGTACTTGTCAGCGCCGTTCCAACCATTGATGGATTAGCTCTCCACGCACCCGGGATGCCGGCGCATGTTGTGCGCCGAATCCTGTTCAATCGTTTGCGGCAAACGGGTGTGTGGGCCTATCGATTCGATGCGTGGTGGGGTGACGAGTCGGCCGACGCCTGGTTCAGCGATTATCTCGGTACGTCTGCGAGGTTGTTATTCATCGGCGCGAATTCAAACCGCGCCTTGCGAGTCGACCCCTCGATCCGGTTTTCGTTCGCCGATGGATACCCATTCCTGCTGATCAGCGAAGCATCACTGGAAGATCTCAACAGCCGGTTGGAGCATCCAGTCTCCATACGCAATTTTCGACCGAATATGGTCGTCAACGGCAATGATGCGTTTGCGGAAGATCGATGGAAGAGGATTCGCATCGGGGACGTGGAGTTTGAACACATGAAGCCCTGTGATCGTTGTGTGTTTACGACGATTGATCCGGATACCGCCTTGCCATCAGCTGACATGCAACCACTTCGCACGTTGGGTACCTATCGGCGCACTGAGGCGGGCGTGATGTTCGGGCAGAATCTGGTCGCCAGGGGTACGGGTGTTATTCGAGTTGGGGATCGGGTGGAGGTTCTTGAACGGGCGGGGTGAGGGGTGTTTGTTTCGCGGTCGGAGACCGCTCCTACAATGGGTGCGACTGGCAATTTTGTAGGAGCGATCTCCAGATCGCGATCGCTTTTTTTATTACTGAAGCGTAAAACTACCAACCGTCCTGACCAGATGCTCCAGGTCCTCATCATCGATATCTAGATGCATGACCCACCTGGGTCGGTGAATCTTCACACCGTTCTTGTTCATGTGTGCGAGAAATGGCTTCAGTTCAGCATCCGGCAAATCCAGATGAATCATGTTGGTGTGCTGCGCAACACGACCGGGAAACATCCGGCCGAGTGCATTCGCCAACACCTCAGCGCGCTGGTGATCCTGAACAAGACGATCGACGTGATGCTCAAGTGCATATAACCCTGCCGCTGCGAGAATGCCAGCCTGCCGCATGCCACCACCAAGCATTTTTCGTAGTCGTCGCGCCTTGGCGATCAGCTCGTTGCTGCCAACGAGTACTGATCCCACCGGCGCACCGAGTCCTTTCGAAAGGCAGATGCTGATGCTGTCACACGGTGCTGCCAATTCGAGTGCCGAACGATCACTGGCGACACAGGCGTTGAAAAACCGTGCACCATCCATATGCAACTTGAGTCCCCGGATCGCACAGAATCGACCAAGGGATTCAACATAATCAATCGGCAACACCTTGCCGCTGAAAGTGTTCTCGATGCAGATGAGCCGCGTGCGAGCGAAGTGAAAATCATCCGGTTTGATGACCGCTTCAATTTCATTCAAGGGCAGTGTGCCATCTGCAGCCATGGTGATGGGTTGTGGCTGGATGCCGCCAAGGACCGCGCCGCCACCGGCTTCATACATGTAGGCGTGCGCGCGCTGGCCGGCGATGAACTCATCCCCTCGCTCGCAGTGAGACATCAGTGCCAGCAGGTTTGATTGAGTGCCGCTTGCGACAAACAGACCGGCCTCTTTACCCAGACGTTCCGCCAGCACGGCTTGCAGACGATTTACGGTTGGATCTTCACCGAATACGTCATCGCCGACTTCGGCAGCCGCCATGGCTGCACGCATTGCGGGTGTCGGACGGGTGACTGTGTCGCTACGAAGATCAATCTTGCGCATGGCGCTATTTTGCACCGTCGAAAAACTGCGTGAATCCGGCGGGGGCGTACGGACCCACCACGATCTGCTCAAAGACACCAACACCCTGACGACTCCCGTCCGTGGCGCGCACAACCTGCTGTGTATGCAGATTTTCGCGGGCGAGCAGGTCCAGCTGACGCGTATCGAACGACTCTCCACCGATTGCCAGTTCTCCCTTCCACATGCCCTGGCCCCATTCAGGATGGCCGTAGCCAAGACCCTTCATCTGAAATTTCAGGATCGGCTCAAGCGTTATGGTGCGGGTCACATCACCGTGATCCACCAGATCGATCTCGACTTTCGACGCCAGGCGGGATCCTCTGTGGTACGCAATACGATGGCGAGCAGTAGCCATCCGATCGTCACGGCTGCCTTCCAGACC
>CAMDVY010000235.1 GCA_945878745.1 Klebsiella pneumoniae
ATGACGTGTATTGGGGCGCGGTCTTGATGGCGAAACGCATGTTCGGACTCCGTACCAAGGAAGATGAGGTTGATCAGGACTTCACTGTCTGGTGCTCGCCGCGTTCACCGCCGCGCGCACGAAGGCGCTTCTCGCCAGGCTGTATTCGGCGCCGCTGGCCACGGGCCACGCGCTGTTGATGGCGATAACGACCCCGTACTCTGGCTCGATGTGGATCCTCTGGCCAAAGATGCCGCTGGCTGCATAGGCGATGCCGTCGGTCCACCAGAAGTAACCATACCCGCGGGTCGGGTCGCCCGGATCCACGGGGAGGTGTTTGCTCGATGCCTCTTGCACCCAGCCCGTTGGTGTCACGCCCGCGCCATCATCCAGCATGAACAGGCCGATTCGTGCGTAGTCGCGGAGTGTCATGTTCAGACAGCACCCGCCACGCTCATGGCCAGAACTGTCAGTTAACCAGATCGCGTCCCGCTCCATTCCATAAGCAGCCCAGATCTTCTTTGACAGGTAGTCCGACATCGACATGCCGACAGCGCGTGACAGCACATAGCCTGCGAGGTCGGTTTCGCCAGTTGAGTATTTGAATACTTCACCAGCCGGTTGTGCACGCTCCAGTCGACGCATGTAAGCGAGTATTGGCGACGGCTCGCCGTCGAACATCACCCGTCCCAGTCGAGCCACATCGGATTCCGGATCGGTGTAATCCTCATTCCACTTCACACCTGAACTCATCGTCAGCAGTTGGCGGATGGAGACACCGGCGTATACCGAGCCTTTCATCTCGGTAACGTACTCATCGACAGGGTCGTCGATGTCTCGAATCAACCCGTCCTTGATCGCAGCACCGATCAAGGTTGAAGTCAGTGATTTGGTGACCGAAAAAGAGATCCAGCGATCCTCAGGTTTTCGACCGAGGCCATATCGCTCCAGCAGCACCTGGCCATCCTTGACGACGATGATCCCTGAGACCCGGTTCTTCTCCATGTAACTGTCGGTGGTGAAGGAGACACCTTCGTGTTCGAACCGGATCTCGAGCTCTGGGCCGGGAGCCGTAGGCAGTGCCCTGACTGCGGGTCCGCGCTTCACCGTTCGCACCAGTTGCGGCATTACTTTGTCGATGCTGCGGAACCCGACCTGGGTTTCTGCCGGGGTCCAGAACAGGATGCCAGGGTTGGCAGGCAAGACTTCGGTGGGGCCTGCCGGTTGAGTATCAGGCGTCGCTGCTGACGGCTTGTCTGGTGATTCGGGTGTTACGGTACACGCGACGATCAGGACGATTCCGGTCAGCAACAGATGACGTAGTGTCACGGGTATCTCCCCCAGTTTTTTCCGCTCCCCAGGACACGGTAAGGAAAGGCAGCTCTTCAGGCAAGCCTGTGAAGACCGGTGTTGATAAAACCCAGCGCAGTGGTCAGGGTCGCGGAAAGTGCAGCCGAGCCTCGACTTCCACCAGAAGCTCTGGTCGACAGATGTCTGCCTGGACGACATTGAGAACCCCGGAATCAGGTGTGAGTCGTTCGCTTGCGAGATCACCAATGACGTTCCAATCAACCGGGTTTCGCAGGTACATGCGCACCGATCGAGCCGAGTGTCGGAGCATGCATTCGCTGGTTTCCACTGTTGTGGGAACGCTGGCTCGCACCACGAGATCGATGTTGTCACAAGCCAGCGCCAGTTGAGCCGCCGGATCACCTTCATGCATCGATTCGCTTTTTATGATACTGGCAGTGCCGGAAACGTACAGGTCAGACGCTTGCGATCCGACGAGACTTGCGCGTGCGAAACTTGGTGCACTCGGGCCATATCGCTGCGGGTAATGGTAGGCCGGGATCTGCTGCGGATTTTCGATGGGCACCATGGGCTGCGCAGTACACAACATCACCACCGTGAGCTGATCGTCCGGTGTGCCGACAGCGGACGCTGCGGGCAGTCGGGTATTCTCGTGTCCTTCTGACCAGGGAGCAAAGGCTTCCGAGCGGCCGAGACAGAAGAGTTTGTAACTATCCAGCTCGCCGACCGGCTGATTGATGCCGGGAATGAAATTCCAGAAGCGACTTGGATTGAGTCCTGTCAAACCGTTCAACAACTGTTGATAGATCTTGCGAGTGGACTCGACCATGCCATTGGGGCTGACTGACCGATGTACCACGGCCAGACCATGTTGTTCACTTCGCCACCAATGGATATCTTCGGCGGAACGACCACAGAAAGTCATGGCTGGCAGGTTCCAGCTTTCGACACCTGATCCATGCAGCAGTTTGTGGGGCAGTTCGAGGACCGCCTCATCAGGCGCTGACTGCAGGTGAGTAGAGGTACAGCCAAAGCGGAATGTCAGCAACAAAGCGCCACTCTCGCCATGGTGTTCACAGATCTCGACGCGTTCACGACAGAATGGTTTCGTCAGCGAATTGTACGCGTGTGTTGCGCCATCGTTTCCACCAGGCGCGGAACGACTCGGGCAAACGCTTCAGGCGAAACACCATGTACAGCATCTTGAAGATTCGCAGCCGGGAGCGGATCAACGGCGACCCATCCCCATCGCCAACCAGCATGGCGATGACAGCCTGCTCGACCTGCCAGTCGTTGCGTGGGCCACGAAACAACTCGCGCATGGTCGGCGTGGTGAAGCGATAAATGAACCAGGAGAACGAATAGATCTTTCGTTCGACCATCTTGTGATAACTGCGGCATTCACTGGCATAGGCCTCGTACTCCCCGTTCAGCCAGGCATCAACTGCGGGTGTACATGCCTGGCCGCTATTCATGGCAAGAAAAACTCCACTGGAGAACACCGGGTCGATGAACGCATAGGCATCACCCACCAGCAGAAATCCATCACCCCAGATTTTTTGGGAACGATAGGAGTAGTTGCCGGTTGCATTGATCTCGGAGACGGCGACGGCTTCTTTCACCCGCGCTTGAGCATCCGGGATCTGCGCGAGGGTGTTGCGCAGGAAGGTCTCCAGATCGACGTCCCGCGTGCGCAGATACTCCGGCCAGCAGACCGCTCCGATGCTCATGACACCGTCACGCAGCGGGATCATCCAGACCCAGCCTTGTTCGAACCAGTACACGCTGATGTTGCCTTCAAGGGCGCCTTCGCGCCGAACCACATTGGTGAAGTGGCCAAACACCGCGGCGCTGGCGTGGCCCGGGTTTTTCTTGCGCCATCCCCGCTTGCGGGCCAAAAAACCATCGCGGCCGCTGGCATCGATCACAAAGCGAGCCGTGACCTCGGCAGTTTCACCTTCGGCATTACGGAACCTGACCCTGTGACCCTCCTTGACGGGAACAACTTCGGTGACCTGATGCTTCTGACGGGCGTCGACGCCAAAGCGTTTGCAGTTCTCGAACAGAATCTGGTCGAACTCCGATCGTTTCACCTGCCAGGCATGGTCTGGCGTGTCACCCAATGCTCGCGCGAAGGGGAACGGCTGGACGTGGGAGTCCGCAACCGTGAAATCCGCACCGGGTTTGTACACGCCGATGGCTTCAACCTGCGCCAGCACGCCCAATCGCTCGAGAATGGGCAGGTTGCTCGGCAACAGCGATTCTCCGATATGGAAGCGCGGATGTTCGTCTTTCTCCAGGAGGAGAACGGATCGGCCTTGTTCGGCAAGGAATGAGGCTGCGGTAGTGCCCGAAGGACCACCGCCGATTACCAATACGTCCACAGTCGACTGCATGATCTGTCCGTGAATTATCCGATTATCCTGAGATCGTGGTCTCTTCGCATTGAAATGGTCGGGGGCATCTTGGACAATCCCGGCCTCGCCACAGTCTAGCCAAGTCGATGGGCCAAACACCAGAACAGGGAGAAATCGCGACATTGATTGTCGAGGTGCTGAACCTTTCGGACGTCAATGCTGCGGATATCGATCCGGAGGCCATCCTTTTTGAGGACGCGGGTCTCGGACTCGATGCGATCGATGCACTCGAGATCGCGGTCGCCATTGCTGAACGCTACAACGTGCATATTTCAGCCGAAGATGAAGCGACCCGGGAGATCTTTGCCACACTGGCCAATCTCACCGCACACGTACAGCAGGAGTCGGGCCTCCGTCTCGGCGCTGCATGACTCTCCGCCCGCTGCTGGCACGGCCCGCGGGCGAGGCTTTCGCGCAGGTACCGCTTGCTGGCAAATCCAGGCAAATAACCGTCGGCCAGTTCTGCGCGGATGTTGCGGTCATCGCCAACCAATTGCCGGACGGATTGCACGTCGTCAATCTCTGTCAAAGCCGGTATGCCTTCATGGTGGTGTTTTTTGCCGTGATTACACGCGGGCAAATCAACCTGCTGCCCGGCAAACGAGATGGTGAAACCGGCCAGCGCCTGAAAAACGAATACCCGCAAACCACAGTGGTCAGCGACCAGAGGCTAGCCACCGACACTGCGCAAGCTGACCTGATCCTGGTGCTCGACCCCGGGTCGAACGGACAAGCCGAGTCCTTTACTCCGGGACCGGACACGGTGGTTGCCATCGTCTTCACGTCTGGCAGCACCGGCGAACCTCAATCGCACACCAAAACCTGGGGCATGTTAGGCGAGTGGCGTGAGGTGCATTGGCGGTATGTGCCACAACCTCCGGCGGCACCTGCACTGCTGGTGGCGACGGTTCCCCCTTGGCATATGTATGGGCTCGAATGGGCCATGCTGGTGTCAACGATCGCGCCGTTGATTGTGCATTGCGGACCTGACTTTTTTCCTCGTGATGTGGTGTCCGCCATGGACGAATTTGCTGGCGCTTGCATGCTGGTCACAACGCCTCTTCATTTGCGCGCGCTCACTCGTGCACCGGCCACCCATCGACCACTCGATCTGATTGTCAGTGCCACTGCGCCACTTGAACAGTCACTGGTGGTAGCGGCTGAACAGCATTTGCAGTCGACCATTCTGGAGATCTATGGCTGCAGCGAGATCGGATCGCTGGCCTACCGGTTGCCGGGGCGGGCGAGCGGCTGGTGTTTTTTTGACTGCTTCGAACTTGGATTCAGTGCCGGTGTGGTTGAAGTGTTGCACGCGTATCTGCATGCCCCTGTCCCGTTGGCAGACTTGTTTGAAGCGACCGGCAATGGTGTTTATGAACTGCTTGGTCGTGCCTCGGATATCATCAAGGTGGGCGGCAAACGAGAATCGCTGTCCCGCTTGAATGGGCTGCTGACCAGTATTGACGGGGTTGTCGATGGCCTGTTTTATCTGCCAGAGGATCTTGACCTGCCAGCGACCGGTCGACTCGGAGCCGTGGTCGTCGCGCCCGATCTGAGTGACCGGCAGCTGCGAGACACACTGGCGATGCGCATTGATCCGGTATTTCTGCCCCGACCCCTGTTCAGGGCTGACGCGCTACCGAGGGATGCCACCAGCAAATTGCAGCGCGCTGCACTGACCCAATTGCTCGCTGATCTCAGCGGATCAACTGGGTGAGCGGTTCCGGGGCAGATTGGCAATCGCGTCCGGAAGCGGGCACGACAGTTGGCCTGCGCTTTCTGCTGTGGGTGGCTCGACATCTTGGTCGAGGGGTGCTGCATAAACTGCTG